>JAFSUE010000136.1 GCA_017445435.1 Selenomonadaceae bacterium
ATTGAGCGGAGAAAAAACTTCGTCGGCAAAGTCACTTCAAACGCCGTCCACTGAAAAATTTACTAAAGCTGTCGAAATTGAAACGCCTGTTGAAGTCACACCGCCTGTTGAAATTACACAGCCTGTTGAAAATGTTCCGCAGTCCGAAAAATTCATTATCGCTAATCAAGATTTTTCTAACCTTCAACTGTACGAATACAACAAGCCTGTCTACGATTCATATGGATTTTGGCAACGGCAAGAAGGCGGTATGGCAACTGTCATTCCTGACCTTCAGCCTTACTACGGCGAACATATCGTTTATTTGACTTTCGACGACGGACCAGACAATAAAAATACGCCGAAGATTTTAGATATTCTGCGCGATGAAAATGTTCCCGCAACTTTCTACGTATTAGGCGCAATGGTTGAAAAAAATCCCGACGTTTTGAAAAGAATTTTTAATGAAGGTCATGCGATTGGCAATCACAGCTACAATCACAATTACAAGGAACTTTACAATTCCCCTTGGGATTTTATTGAACAGTTCCAGCGTACTGACGAAATTATTATGTCGCAAATTGGCGTTCGTCCGCTGATAATTCGTGCGCCTGGCGGAACTTACGGCGCATTTAATCAAGATTATTGGGATATGGTTAAATCTTGCGGCTACGTTGAACACGACTGGAATGTAAGTTCAGGTGACGCCACGCCGAAAGGTGCTACTGCTAGCGAAGAAATTAATAACATTATCAGCCAAATTAACACGTACAATTTCAAATCGGCTATCGTGTTGATGCATTCGACCGCCGCGAAAGATGAAACGGTTAAAGCGTTGCCAGATATTATTCATTTCTTCAAGGAGCGCGGTTATACTTTCGGCGTCATAACTCCTATGACTCCAACGCCTTGGTAATTAGGGCGTGTTGAATAAGTAATTTTTATTTATAAACTTCTTTTCTTTTGGCGCAAAAGAAAAGCAACAAAAGAAAATATTGCGGCACTTTTTCTAATTTAGAATTAAGAATTGCTAATTCTACATTCTACATTCTACATTCTTAATTCTAAATTCCGCGTAGCGGTTAGGCGCTGAAATGCCGCTTAATTACCACGATTTTTTGCTGAAAAATTTTTTCTACTTAGTTATTCAACTCCACCTAATAATGGTACGGTTCGCCGCGATTTATTTTGAAGGCACGGTAAATTTGCTCAACGATTATAAGCCGCGCCATTTGATGAGTGAAAGTCATCTTCGACAAGCTCAACCGAAAATTTGCCGCTTGCCGTACTTCGTCACTCAAGCCGAACGCGCCGCCGATTATAAAAGTTATATCTGAAACGCCGCGCAGTGTTAGCGCTGAAATTTTTTCCGCTAACTGTTCGGAAGTCAATTCAACGCCCGCCACGTCCAACACTATTAAAAATGAATCACGCGGCACTTGCGCTAAAAGTTTTTTTCCTTCTTCGTCAACTGTCCGACACTCGGAAATTTCCCGCACGTCAACTTTGGCGAAGTTTTTTATTCTGCGCAAATATTCTTCGACGCCTTCGACTAAAAATTTTTCCTTAAGCTTGCCGATTGTCACTAAATTAATTTTCATTTCATTTTCTCAAACTTTCTGCTAGAATATAAAAAATTTTTTCAGGAGTAAAATTATGTTGTACGGACTTTCAATCGTCGCATTTGCCGCGCTGTTCGCGATATATAAATTTCTGCCGAATAAAAAAATTTTCCCGTACCTTTGCGTTGCGCTGTTAATGGTCTTCGCCGTGTCGTCATTCATACAGAATCGACACAGCAGGGAAGTTATGACACGTGCACAAATTGAAGAGTTACAGTACCGTCAAAAAATTTTCGGCGATTGGTACGCGGAATATCAAAAAGATATTAATCAGCTTGATCGAAATTGGCAACGTTACTATAGCATTGTCGACACCTTGAAGACGGCAGAAGTTTATGAGTACACGATTTACGAACAGTTGATAGATTTGGAACGTGAAACGATTGACGAAAAAAGAAAAATTTATGCGTTGACTGTTCCAGCCGATTTAGACGAAGAAAGCCGCGAACTTTTAACGCGTGTCATAAGAAAAACTAAAGCCTACGCAGACGCGCAGGCTAAAACTATTTCTTTGACACGTCAAGCCGCCAATCCCGAAATTGTTACTGACTTAAATGTTATGAATAAACGCATTAATGAAATTACAATTCGCGAATCGCCAGCAGGACTTTTCACGGCAACAGAAATTTTTGCCATCCGTGACATTTTAGGCGATAAAGATTAATTGAATGTAGAACTAAGAATGTAAAGTACTTCCTACTTCCTATTCATTACGATTGATTCCAAGTGCCATTGTTGAAATTGTAAGTCCAACGTGATTTATCAGACAGCGTAAATACGGGGCTAATAGTATCAGCGCTCGTCACGGCAATATACGAATTTGTATTGAAGTACAATTTAATTTGCGAATCGTTCGTAGAAAAACTTTGAATGTGATCTAAAATTGTATCGTACAGGAAAACTGTATCGTTAGACGCCGCATTTTGTACGACGTCATTGCCATCGTATCTGCCGAACCAGAACATTTCCGCTCCATTGCCGCCGACCAACGTATCATTAGCGACGCCGTATCCGCCCCAAAGACTTGAATTGCCACTGCCGCCAACTATTGACGTTGTAGCGTCTGTATTTCCGACAAGCGTATTGTAGCCTGAACTGTCGCCCGCGTTCAAAACTGTCACGTCAGCAAAAACTTGACCGCGTGAACCGTTCATCCAAATGTTGGCGCTATTTTCACCATTGACTTTGACAGTGCCGCCTGCAGTCGTCTTGAAATATGAAACTTCGTCGTC
>JAFSUE010000137.1 GCA_017445435.1 Selenomonadaceae bacterium
CACATTGTCACGCCCAAAACTATGAGCACCATTAAGCCTAAAATGCCGCCTATCAACAAAAATTTTTTCACGTACTAAACAATCCTTTCTTCGCAATGAAAAAATTCTGCATTCTAAATTCTAAATTCTTAATTCGCAAGATCACCACGGCGTAAATTGCCAGTGCATTTCAAATTTTTTGCGCTTAGCTCTCCAACGTAAAACTGCCGTCGAACAGTGCAAGTCACGGAACCAATAATAGTCAACGTCTTCAAGCGTCCCGCCTTCGGTGTTATACTTCAAGCCAATAACAAATCTATCTTTAGGCGTCAGCTGATAACTTACGCCCGCCAAAAATTTGCTGGAATAACTGTCTGAATTTTCATATTCAAATAATGAGTTCTCCGAATTATTTTTAGTGTAGTTGTAACCTATGAAGGCGGCGAATCTGTCATCAAATTCACGCCCCAATTTTACGTCGTAGTTCATACCTTTTACAGTCGTATTCCCAATATTTTCTGGAGATTTTACGTTATCGCGCGTCAAAGTGTAGCTTGTACTCAACATCAAAATATATTTTTCATCAAGAATAATCGGGTCATGCGTCAAGCCAAGTTCCAATTTATGGTGTGTACTTGAGGCGTTATCGTCGCTCCATTTGCCAACTTCATATTCCAGCTTGTAAGACAAAGGCAAGCCGCCAAAATGTTTAGTGTAGTTCGTGTAAAATGACGGCGTCTTTTGAATCCACTTTTTGTCGCCGTCGAAATAGTAACCGTACAAAATGCGTGCGTCCAATTCCCTGTTGCTGTACTGAATTTCAGCGCTACTGCGGACGCCTTGCTTAGAATTTACATGAGCATTAATAACGCCAGTCACGTTGTCGAACAGCGGAATTTCAAAGGTATCCTCAATGTAAACGCCTTCATCTTTATCGTAGCCGATACGCGGGAAATATGGGCGCTCTTCTTCTTCAATTCGGCGCTCTTCATATTCTTTAGTACCGACAAGACGATTTTTAATCCAAAACTTTACATTGTACATTCTGATAATTTGTTCGGGCCAAATTTCCATACGGTCAGCGCTAAGGTGGTAGTCAGGAATTTTAGCGTTACACTTAGTCTGCGTGCCTTCATAAATTACGACGTGGTCAGGATAAAATTCAAAGCGCTTGCCAGAAATATAATATTCGCCAGCTTTACCTTCAGCATAATCCATCGTGCCAGTTTTCTTGCCGTAATTGTAAATCATATTGTAGCCGTCCAACGTGACGCGCGGCGCATTCGGCGTAAGTTGTAACATATGCCCTTTATCTTCGACGCGGACTTCTTGATCTTTAATGTTGCCAGACACTTCGTCACTTTGGAAACGGTAGCCTTCAAGCTGAATAATATCAACTTTGCCAGTCGCTACAAATTCACCGTTCGCGGCGTTGTAAACTAAGTCGTCACCTTCAAAAGCTACTGGAACTTTGGCTGGGTCAATTTCGCCAGGAAGTTCAGCTTTTTTTTCTTCAATGTCAGCAAGCAACTTTTTCTGTTCTTCCGTCAACTGATTGGCGCGGCGTTCACGTCTGCGATTTTCAATGTAGTCAAAAATATCCGTCGAAGTATCGGAACTTGACTTGTACGGTTTTGCTTGAGCGTCAGGCAAATCGATAACTGCATAACTCAAGCCGAAAATTAAAATAGCAGGCAATGCGCGGCTAATCGTTACGAGCAAGTCGCGGAATTTTTTTTGTTCCCTGCGTCTAAGATTTTTAATAAATTTTTTAAGCATTCATCTACCAACTCATTCGTTAATCGTTGAATCGTTATGTTAAAATTTTTAAACATAAAGCTGAATTATATCTAGCTTTAACAAAAAAAACGTCTGCATATTTTCTGTGTTAAGCCATTGGCTACAACGTTTCTTTAATTGTAACTGTATCCTTCTGCAACTTTTTTATCCAATTCGCCATAAAAATTTTTAGCGCGATTTTCTGACTGATAACTCAAATATTTCCGTGCCATAAGCATAATTTTAATTTAAAAAATTACCCTCCATTCAGAGGGTTTTTTATACTTGCCACAATTTCTGAATATGTACTGTCTAGAGATTTTAGAATTCTCCACAAGATATTCCGCCCTTCTAGGCTTAATTCACAATAATTTTTTACCAACTTTCTTTTCCTCACCAACATTAAATAATTTGAATTTATTTTATTTGTTGATTGTCATTTAAAATTTTTAATAATGTCAACCAATAATTTCATACGCTTATTTCTGCGACAATTATATTTTACATTTCGGCAAATTATTTGTCAAACTAACCGACATAAACATTCAATTTATATTTACGTAGTGGAAAATTTCAAAAAAATCATAACTATTTTTCGCGCAGTCTGCTAAAGTCGATAAAAAATTTTGCAGTGAAAAGAGAAATACGCCAAATTATTAATCGGGCAAATTCTTTACCGCGAAAAATTCTTCACTGCGATATATTTTTTTTAAGATGTTCAATTTATTTTTGCAATTCGCCGAATTTAGAATTTAGAAATTAGAATTTTATTGTGCCTAAAAAGTAGTTCATCATTGACAAAAAATTTGCCAGTGTCTAAAATATTTTTAGAAAAATTTTTTCGGCTTAGTTTTGGCACGAATTTTTTTTTGCCGCTAAACCGTTGAGGGGAAATAACATTATGAAGAATGACGGAATTAGAAATTTAGCAATTATCGCCCACGTTGATCACGGCAAGACTAGCCTTGTTGATTGTATGTTGCGGCAGAGTCATATTTTCCGCGAAAATGAACAAGTTGCAGAACGCGTTATGGATTCAAACGACCTTGAACGCGAACGCGGCATTACGATTCTTTCAAAGAATACCGCAATTTTTTATAACGGCGTAAAAATTAATATCATCGACACGCCTGGACACAGCGATTTTTCTGGCGAAGTTGAGCGCGTTTTAAATATGGCGGACGGCGTACTTTTGCTTGTCGACGCATTTGAAGGCGTTATGTCACAAACGCGCTACGTTTTGCGGAAAGCGCTTGAACATAAACTCAAGCCCATTGTCGTTATAAATAAAATTGACCGTCCCGACGCACGCATTGACGAAGTAAACGACGAAATTTTAGAATTGTTTATGGAACTCGGCGCAGATGATGAACAGCTTGACTTCCCCGTCATTTACACTTCCGCGAAAATTGGCATTGCTAAAAAATCTATTGACGAAGATAGCCACGATATAAAGCCGTTGCTGAATACGATTCTTGAAGAAATTCCCGCGCCTGAAGGTGAACTCGACGCGCCATTACAAATGGTCGTAACGACGCTTGAGGCTAACGATTACGTTGGCAAGCTTGCTATCGGCAGGATTCATCGCGGCAAAATTAAATCTGGTGAAGTCGTCGCGCTTATCAGTGAACATGAAACGAAGAAAGCTAAAGTTGGAAAAGTTTTTACCTACGACGGCTTAAACCGCGTTGAAGTTGCAGAAGCGTCAATGGGTCAAATCGTCGCGTTGACCGGTTTGGGTGACGTGTCAATAGGTGATACAATTGCTGACGTTGACAAGCCCGAAGCGTTGCCTGGAATTCGCGTTGATGAACCAACTCTAAGCGTAACTTTTGGCGTCAATACAAGTCCATTTGCTGGACGTGAAGGACAATTCGTCACTAGCCGCCATATTCGTGACAGACTTTTCAAAGAGTCGCAAACTAACGTTGCCTTGCGCGTTGAGGAAACGGATTCAGCTGACGTTTTCAAAGTTAGTGGACGCGGTGAACTTCATCTTTCCATTTTGATTGAGACAATGCGCCGTGAAGGTTACGAAATGCAAGTTGGCAAGCCTGAAGTTGTTTATAAAATGGTGGACGGCAAAAAGCTTGAACCGATTGAAAGTTTGACCGTCGAAGTGCCGCAGGAATTTATGGGTACGGTTATGGAACTTCTTGGCAGAAGAAAAGCTGAAATGGTTGATATGTCGGAAGTTGCTGGATATATGCGCATACACTTTTTAATTCCTGCGCGGGGGCTTATTGGTTTTCGCTCGGAACTTTTGACAAATACGAAGGGAAACGGCGTAATGCATCACGTCTTCCATAGCTACGCACCGTACAAGGGCGATATTGCGGGACGTAATCGCGGCAGTTTAGTTGCCTTTGAAGAAGGTACGACGACTGGATACGGCATTTTCAATTTGCAAGATCGCGGCATAATGTTTATTGAACCGAATCAAAAAGTTTACGAAGGAATGATTGTCGGCGAAAATTCCCGCGAAGTTGACATAGATATAAATCCTTGCAAACAAAAGCATGTAACGAATATGCGCTCCTCTGCGTCGGACGAAGCGATTAGACTTGTGCCGCCTAAGATTATGAGTCTTGAACAGGCGCTTGAATATATTAATGATGATGAACTTGTCGAAGTCACGCCGCAAAGTATTCGTCTGCGTAAAGCTGTACTCGACCGTACCACACGCGGCAGAGCGGCTAAAAATGCACGTAAAGCTTAACTACTGACTACTAACTACTAACTACTAACTAAAATGTTACAGGATATTACACTTGGACAATTTTTTCCAGGCGAATCAATACTTCATCGTCTCGACCCGCGCACAAAAATAATTTCAGTGTTCGTGCTGATGATTTTAATTTTTACGGCAGACAGCGCGGCGGCGTACATATTTTTAACGCTGATGACCTGCGCGGCAGTTGGCGTTTCGAAAATTCCAACGTTGACAGTTTTAAAAGCGTTAAAGCCAATCAGCTGGATAATTTTATTCACTTTCATAATTCATCTATTCACTCACAACGGCGAAGTCTTAGCGGAATTTTGGATATTCAAGCTGACGGACGAAGGATTAATATTCGGCGTACTGATAAGTTTACGATTGATACTAATAGTGATTTTTTCAAGCCTGCTGACTTTCACAACGTCACCGATACAATTAACTGACGCGCTGGAAAATCTTTTATCGCCGTTAAAAAAAATCGGCGTACCTGCTCACGAATTTGCAATGATGATGACTATTGCATTGCGATTTATTCCAACGTTACTTGAGGAGCTGGACAAAATCGTTAAGGCGCAAAAATCGCGTGGCGTCGACTTTGAATCAGGAAATTTTTTTTACCGATTAAAAAATTTCGTGCCAGTACTCGTGCCGCTTTTCTTATCAAGTTTTCGCCGCGCAGATGAACTTGCAATGGCAATGGAAGCGCGTTGCTACAAAGGCGGCGAAGGTAGAACACACTTTCGGCAATTAAAATTTCAACGGCTAGACTTTTTAGTTGCGCTGATGATTGCGATAATTTTATTTTGCGCTGTACTTTTGAGTATGATTAGGGCGTATTGATTAAGTGAAAATTTTTTGAATTAAGAATTAAAAAATAAATAAACACTCTCCAAGTGATGAATCATTTGGAAAGTGTTTTACTTTACAAAAAATATCCTACTAACTACAAACTACTAACTACTAACTACTGACTACTCACTACTTACTAAATGTTTTCGCGAATGAGTTTGAA
>JAFSUE010000002.1 GCA_017445435.1 Selenomonadaceae bacterium
AATGAAAAACGTTTTGAAGCTTACGAATTGGAACAACGGGCGCTGAAAATTTTTAATGAAAAAATTTTTTAGCAGTATAAATTTTTTTGATACATAAAACTAAAAAAGACGCCGCCGTAATTGGTAGCGCCTTTTTTATTTCAACGTTAAATTTTTATCTGCCAGCGGAAACTCCGTCAATAATAATTTTTGAAAGTTTGCCGTCGATTTTCTCAGAATGTTCAAGCTTTAAAATTTCGCTACGGCATTCTTGCAGACCAGTTATAGCCGCGTCGATTTGCTTTAAAGTGAAAACGCCTTCGCTATCGACGATATTTTTTAAAGATTTGCGGCAACTTGCAGAAATTTTTTCTAAAAGTTTTTCGCGGCGTTCCTTGCGTGATTTAAATTCTTTTTCAAGATTCATAATTTGTTCCATTGTATGAACTGCCGCTAAGTAATCATACCTCAACTGCGCTGATAATTTTTCGCCGCCGTCGGGATTGACAGTGCCGTTTTTCAGCGCGTCTTGAAATCTTTCAAACGTCCCCACATTCATCCCTCCGAAAAAAGATTCTCATTTATTCTAACTCAAAATTTTATTGCCGACAAGAGATTTTTTCAAATTAAGAATTAAGAATGAAGAATGAAGAAATTTTTTTACTTACTATTCCTTAGTGACCCAGCCGCCTTTTTCGTAAGTTTTATTTCCGCCGTTAGCAAATGAAAACGTCGGCGAATTTTTAAAATCTTGCAACGTCAAACTATAATCGCCGTTCTTGAAATTAAGCGTCATTCCGCCACTAACTGTATCAGTTGACGTTAAATCGTCGAAGGAAATATTGTAAAGTTTAACCGTATCGTCTTCCGTCGCGCCGATGATTATGTCGTTGCCTTCGTACTGTCCATAAAAGAAAGTTTCAGTGCCACTGCCGCCTTGTAAGGTATCGTTGGAACTGCGCCCAATGCCGCCCCACATACTTGTATTTCCAGCGCCGCCGATAATATTTATATTTGAATCAACCGCGCCAGCAAGTTGGTTATCGCCTGTCGATTCTGAAGCGTCAATGTTCGTTATCTCATAATAATTTTGACCGTAACTGCCATCAAGCCAAATCATATTTTTTCTTTCGTCAGCAACTTTCAGCGTATTGTCAGGCGCTCCGCCCATAAATAAATTTATCGCGGCGTCGTAAGTCAAAGTGTTAGCCGTGAAAACTTCACCGATTTTAGCGCGGTTAATCGTCGTGGCATCCGTCGAATATTGAATTTCCGTATCGACGCTGTATTCAGTCGGAATGACAAGTTCTTCACCAGAAGTCATTAAAATGTGAATGGCATTGTTGAGCCTGTAGCCGCGTTCAATGCCGCCGCTGTAAAGGTTGAGAATATCAGAAGTTGACGTTGAACCGAAGGCAAAATTTCTGATGAAGTCGCCGCCGTCACCAACGCCGTACCAAAACATATCTTGCCCATTATTGCCGAAAAGTGTATCGTTAGCTGAATTGCCGCCCCACATTGAATCGCCGCCAGAGCCAGCATAAATTGCATTCGTATTATAATTTCCCACAAGCGTCCGTTTTCGCGTTGAACTTCTAGCGTCAAGCGTCCGCGCAGTTATATTTCTGTACGTCGACACGTGATTAACTTCATCTGTACCAAGTAGCCAAACATTTCTAGCGTAAGAATCGCTTACGTAAACAGTGTAATTGTTGTAGGTAATACCAGCTGGAATTACTGACATATCGTCCGTGTAATTTGAAAGGACTTCGCCCAAGTACGCAGTCTCAACCGTGTCTTCAACAAATCGAACTGCCCTAGCGTAGACAACGTCATCAATATTCGTAACGCCTTCTAACGTGATACTAAGTCTGTCGGAGTTGTCCCGCAAAATGACATCGGTATAATTGCCAATCGAATCTGTAACGTAAGAATAAACAAAGTAGCTAGTGTTGCTGTCGTAGGCAAGATGCGCTGTACTTGAAAAATCTGTGATACTCGCTTCAATTCTATAGCCGCTTACGGTTGAGACGGTGTCAATTTCAGACGGCAAGTAACTACTGAATGCAAAGGTGTCGTTGCCGTCGCCGCCAGTCAAAGTGACGTTGTTAATTGAAGATAAAAATTCGCCAGCACTTTCATAAATTCTAACGGTCATATAATCATTGCCAGCGTCGCCGTAAATATTAGCTGAATCGTGAACGACTACAATATCATCATTGCCGCTGTTGCCGTGAATTTCTGTATCAGCTGAAACTACCCTTGCGCCTGCACGTGCACCACCGCTAGGAGCGCCGCTTGTCGTAGCTGTACTATTTGACGGCAATAAAATTAATGTATCGTTGCCACTGCTGCCATAAATAAAACTGCCAAGTCCACGCGCTATAACATAATCTTCGCCACCAAGTGCAGAAATTGTTACGCCGTCGCCGCTTGAAGTTATAATATCATTTTCCGCCGTCCCTGTAATTGTAGTATTTGCGGCGCTTGTCACGGTAGTCATAGAGTTTGCCTCCAATCAAATTTATAATCTTAGCTGAATTCCTTTTTACATTTTATTCCTGTTCAAAATTTATCGCTGACTTTATCGCCGCGCTTAAATTTAAATTTTCAGATAAAAGTTGCCGTGTAATTTTACCATAAATTAACGCTGTTGAAATTAAAATTTTGTTGTGACAAAATAATTTGTATGCTAAAATAAATTTACAAAAAAAGTTAGGGAAGTGATTAGCATGAAGTGTCAGAGGTGCGGCAAGGAACTTAAAAATTCTATGCGTTGTAATTTTTGCGGCTATGATAACGTCGAAGAAAATTCCGTCCACGAAATGAGCAACGCTGAAAAAAATTTTTATAACGGCGTCACGATTGATGTTGATTCTGATGAAAAAAATTACAAGGACAATCGAAACGATTCTAGCTACACTTCCTACGGTCAAAGTACTTTCAGTTTTAGCGGCGGTATGCTGTCCAATCTCATCTTGAAATTGATTAACGGCATTTTCAGCGGAAGTATCATTGCGAAAATTATTGCAGGAATAATTTTTTTGGCATTCGCGGCGTTTATGTTTTTCGTAGCGTTGCCAATTTTTTTTGTGCTGATAGCCGCTGGCGTAGTGTGGCTGATAATTTTTCCTCGCATAAAAAATAAATTTTTCGGACGACGATTTTAATTTGAAGATGTTGCAGGAAGCGGGATTTTATGGCTATAAAAATTGGAAGAAAGCAAGTTGTTTCTGCGAAAAAAGAATTTACGGATCGTGACGAGCCGCGCAAAGATTTTTGGAAACGCTTTTACACTATGAAAAGTGACGGTTCAACAATTATCACTTACTACGGCACAGGCGGCGTCGGCAAAACCAGCTTGATGAAAAAGTTGCAGGAAAATATTGAAGGATTTTCAGAAGGTCAAGATATTGCATTTGTTCGCGTTGACTTTAAAGACAAGCTGACTACTTTAGAGCTTCTTCAAACAATAATGCGTCCCCAGTTAGAAGAATACGGCTGTAACTTTCCGTTGTTTTCGACGGGCGAATTTTCATATTTCTTGAAGACGGGACAGAAGAGCAAACATGATGCCAAAGAAATTGAATCGACTATTGACAAAAATAAATGGCTTAGTCAAGTTAAAAAAAATTGGGCTAAACCTGCCGCAATCATTGACTTTTTCTTACCTGGCGTCAATGCAGTAGCAACTGGCATAAGCATTATTGGAAATGCGCTGATTAAGTACTGGGAAGATGAAAAAATCTTAGACGACGAACACAGAGAAATTAAAGCTCGGCTTGATGAATTACAATCCGATAAAACGAATCCTTATGAAGTTTATGAACTTCTGCCAGAACTTTTTGCGCAAGATGTCAAAGATTGGCTTAAAAGTGACAAGACTGAAAAAAATTATCTTGTCGTCTTCCTCGATACTTACGAAGCTTTGACAAATGAAGAATCGGCTCTGGCGAGACAGTTAAACGCTGAATCGTGGTTGAGGAGTGAAACAGGCAATCCTACGGGAATTATTTTCTTGCTTGAGAATACGCTTTGGGTTATTTCGGGACGTAACAAATTACACTGGGACGGTTTGCTTGCCGATGAACTTGAACAACATAAACTTGAACCGCTTGCCCAACATGACGCCGATAGATTTTTGCAGACGGCAGGCGTTGTCAATCAAGAATTGCGTGACTACATTTACAATTTGACTCAAGGGTTGCCATTCTTTTTAGAGCTTTGCGTTGAACTGTACGTGACACATAAACGCGATCACAATGGCGCTGACCCCGACAAATCGGATTTCGGCAAAAAGCGCGAAGATGTCGTTGAACGTTTTTTCCAATACATGGACGACGGAACGCGCGATATGATTAAATTCCTTTGCGGACTTGGTACGTGGACAGATAAACTTGCCTTTGAGATTGGCACGAAAACTTTCAACTTCAGCCAGACGACCTACGAAAGAATAAAGGAACTGTCATTTATTATACGTGAAGATGACTTTCAGATTAATGACATGCGCGTTGAAAATTTCAGCACAACAATTTTTTCACTTGACAGAACCGTACAAAAAATTTTATTTCCTAGTTGCGCTAAAATTGTTATCGAAAAAACTTTCACCGTTGCCGACGAATATTTTTCAAAAGTTTTAGACGAATCGGAAGTTGATGGCGAATATCTTTTCAATTTAAAATATTGGGCGAAACTTACTGCCCGCCTTGCCACAAGTCCCGACGATTTGCGCAAACATTACGAGAAAAATTTTTCAGTAGAATTAACGCTGTTAAACACGATTGTTTCTTGGTTTGATATTGTGGAAAACATTTTGAAAATCTTTGTGGAAGAATTTATCGATAAAGAAAGCAGATTCAAAGATTTTCAAGACTCCGTTGCTTTCGCGTACTTTGAAAGAGAGTTTGGCGACCTCAAAAATTCGCAAGGATTGTATCAAGATGCGTACAATTATCATAATGACGCCTATGAAAAATTTTTCCGCTTGCTCGGCGAAGAACACGAAGATACTTTGAACGCAATGAAAACTTTGGCAACAGATTTGAATAACTTGGGACGTTACGACGAGGCGTTGACGTGGAATGAAAAAGTTTTTGCATTAACCAAAAATAAATTCGGCGAAGACGATGATAAAACTATCACCGCAATGGGCAGTTTAGCTGACACGTTGAATAACTTGGGACGTTACGACGAGGCGTTGAAGATTCAAGAGCAAATTGTTTCTTGGTGCGAAAAAAATTTTGATAAGAATGACGAAAATAGTTTGAACAAAGATGCGTATCTGTTGGCTATGAATGCTTTGGCAGGTACACTGGGAAATTTAGGGCGTTACGACGAAGCTTCAGAATTGCAGGAAAAAATTATTGAGTTGATTGAAGATGAAGATAGTCTCGATTCTACTATCATCGCCGTAATAAATGATCGGGCAGTCACATTAAGTGATTTTGGGCGTTACGAAGAGGCATTGGAACTTAAAGAGGAAGTTTTGGATTGGAACAAAAAAATTATTAGTGACTAACATCCTGACACTATCGACGATATGAATAATTTGGCGGTCACGTTGAACGATTTGGGACGTTACGACGAAGCATTGAAACTTCAACAGC
>JAFSUE010000138.1 GCA_017445435.1 Selenomonadaceae bacterium
GGCGGCACGGAAAATTTTTCACGTACACGCGGCAAACGTATAACCGCGATAACTCCTGCTAAAATCATCGCTACCGAACTGAAAGTTGCACGTGCTGGGAACGTCGGCGCGGCAATCATTACAAAGTTATTGAAAAGTGCCAGCGCAAATAAAATTACCGCGTACCGTACCGCTGAAAATTTTCTTAGCGCGTCACGTATGCCAAAACCTTTTACGCCCAATGCACGACGTAACGGCAAGTAGATCAAAAAAATTATCAGCCAATAAATTATCATCTCTTCGGACTTCGACATAAAATTTTCAAAGCGTTCAATAAATTTTTTTGACGTGTCGAGCGACGGGAAAATTTTGTTGACGAAAAAGTCATTGATTGTCGACGTGATAAAGCTATCGTTGAAGTATGAAAGAATAAAAATTGCAGTGACGGCAATTAATGGGTACGATATGAAAATTTTCTGCGGCTTATTATCGCGCAAAACATTTACCGCGCAGAAGAAAATTAAAATGGCGGGGAGCAAGTACAAAATCATTTCGGCGTTGCCAGCAATTTGGTTGCCGATGTGCGCTAAAATTCCCTTGCCTTCGCCCTGCACGTCGTAGCGGACGTAATTTCCAGGCGCCGCAATTAAAATTATAACGCCGATTAAACTGCCTAAACTTCCTGCCGCTGACCATAAGCTTGGCTGATTTTTTTTGCGCAGGTACAAAGTAATTGCCGCCGTTAAAAGTGTTACCGTCACGCCTAAATTTTCTACCGAACAGCCAGCAATTAAGCCTAGCAAAAACATTATGACTGCCGCTAAAATATTTTCGCGCAGATTAAATTTTCCAGCCAACGCCAAATTGTACGGCAACAAAAATAAAAGCGCGGGAACTGCTGACCAAAGATAAACTGTCGAGCCGCTCTTCCATACTGCAACTTCGCCGAAATGCGGAAGTGACAGCCACGTTAAAAGCCCTGTTACCGCTAAGATTATCGGTTCATCTAATTTTATTTCGCGGCGAGCGTGAAAGTAAATTAAAATTACTAAAGCCGTGAAAAAAATTGCGTTGGCTACGTCGAATGGAAATTTTCCTAGCCATAAGAAAAAATTTAAACAAAATACCGTGAACAATCTGCCGCCGTGCAATAAATAATGATTGTACGTCGATTCGATAACGTCTGAAAAAGATTCGACGTGTTTAGTTGTTCCCCAAATCATTGAATAATCGTAATCGTCACGGTGCAACGGCATTAAATAATTTAGCGCGAACATAACGGCGAAAATTAAAATTATCGGCAGTAGGGAATATACCGTAGGAGAAAATTTTCTTTGCAAATGAATCACCTAATTTTCTTCATTTAGATAGCGTTTGCCTTCGTCAACAAGTTTGTCATAAAGTTCCATAACTTCGGCATGGTGGGACTTTATATAATTTTCAGCGTTGAATTTGTCTGATTCGGACGCTTTATCATCTATTAAAATTTTTCCTGCCTTTTCAAGTTGTTTTGCCAGTTCACTAACTTTTTCGCCGCCAATTTGCAATGACGTTGACTTCAGCGCGTGGACGAAGACGGTATAATTTTTCCAATCGCCGCTATCAAAAGCCGCTTGAATTTTTTCTTTGTTTTCGTCTTTGAGTTCACAAAAAATTTCTAAAATCTCCATAAACATATCTTCCATACCGTCACTATATTTTAAGCCCATATCGACATTTAAATATTTGTAACCTGCTGAAAGATTTTCATTTGAACTTGGCGCGGCAACTTTATCTGTAGAAATGCCTTCAACTTTTTCCGTCGGCAAATATTCCAACAACATTTCTTCAAGTTTATCGGGATTAATTGGCTTGGTCAGATAGTTATCAAACCCCGCCGCAATGTATTTTTCCTTCGCGCCAGAAATAGCATTGGCAGTTAAGCAAATAGCAGGCGTATGGCAATTTGGATTTTCATTTTGCGTACGCAATTCGTGAAGTGTTTCAATGCCGTCTTTGTCAGGCATCATATGATCTAAAAAAATTAGGTCGTACTTCGTGCCTTGCGTCAAAAAAATTCCTTCGTCGCCGTTAATCGCAGTGTCGATTTTCATTTTAGTTTGTTTCAAAAGATTTTTAAAAACCATTAAATTCATTGAATTATCGTCAACCACGAGAATTTGAGAAGTTGGCGCGGTAAATTTTTCTCTATATTTTTTTCGCTCCTTCAAAGTAGCTTTATACGACGCCTCATAATCGCCCAACGGTTCCCATTTAATAACTTTCTGCTTAAGTTCAAATGAAACTTTCGTCCCCAAACCGTAAATGCTCTCAACTTTAAGGTTACTTTTCATCAAGTACAGCAAATTTTGAGTAATCGCCATACCTAAGCCCGTGCCTTCAATGTTTCTGTTGCGCTCTTCATCAATGCGTTGAAATTCGGCAAAAAGTTTGTTCATATGTTCAGGCTTAATGCCGATACCTGTATCTTTTACCGTGACAAGCAGAATTACGCTGTCTGATTCGTCGGCAAGGCGTTTAAAGCCAATGGAAAAAGTCACGCTGCCTTTTTCGGTGTACTTTACAGCGTTTGTCAAAATGTTGGTTATAACTTGCTTGATTCGGACTTCGTCGCCGTATAAAATTTTCGGTAGATTTTTATCAAACTCAAGGAATAATGAAAGCCCTTTATCATCTGCCTTGATGTGAATCATATTTACCAAGTCGTTAATAAGGGAGGAAAGGTCGTAATTGACGGGAATAATTTCAATTTTGCCCGCCTCAATTTTGCTGAAGTCTAAAATATCGTTAATTATTCCCAACAGCGTACTGCCAGCCGTTTTAATACTTTCCGCGTAAGAAATAATTTCTGAATCTTTACTTTCCCTAAGAATAATTTCATTCATACCCAAAATTGCGTTAATCGGCGTACGAATTTCATGGCTCATGTTGGAAAGGAAAGACGACTTAGCCTCACTAGCGGCAAATGCGCGTTCCGAAAGATTTATCAGCGCGTCACGTTCTTTTTTTTCTTTGTCAATATCTTCAATCAGCCAAAGTACATTCGACACAGCGCCATTTCTCAAACGTTGAGACGCAATAAAACGAATTCTGCGCCACTTTTGCTCAACATTTTTATATTCAATCGCTACGGTGTCGGAATCTTTCAAGCGGTCATTCAACGTAGCAAGATTTATAAATTTAAGTGTGTCGTCCAAAGAAATTTTATTTACCCTTTGCCGAGTGAAAGCCTCTAACATAGCGCTTGCACTTTTATATTTTTCCTTTGATAATGCGCCAGCTATAAACTTTGTCGACTGAATTTCCTTGAAAGTATTTTCAATAATATCTATGTCGTACACGGACAAATAAATATTTGAAAGTGACGAAAGTTGTTCATTCAGTTCCTTAACCTTGCTGTACTGCTGATTCGATTTGTTGAGAATGTACGAAAGGATTAGCACGATGATAACTACAACTAGAATTGTGATTATTAAAAGAATTTTCAGCGGCTTGAAAACGCCAGTTGCATTTTTTACGGTAAGGCAACGCCAGTCATTTTCAATTTTTTCAGAGTAAACGATATAGTGTTCGCCTTGAAAGTCAAATTCAAAAAAATCATCATTCGCGTTTCTTTCGTTAGTTAAAATGACGCTCCAAAAATTATTTTTTTCGTCACGATAATTTTTTCCAATTTCATTTTTATCTGAATGGGCAACGACCATATCGCGGCTATCCAAAATAAATTCAACATCAGATTTGCCAGATTTTACGGACTCTTCTGTAATATTTTGGACTTGGTCAAGCACAATATCCATAGCAACAATGCTTTTGCCGTCGACAAGTTTTTTAGAAATTGTCATGGTAATTTTGCCAGTTTGAGCGTCAAGGTATGGATCAATCAGCGTTATATTTCCATTGCTTGCTATAGTTTTAGTGTACCAAGGACGTTCTGTCGGTTTAAAATCTGCGCCAGGAACCCATAACGCGCCGTCGAGATATTCGCCATTGATATAGCCGTAAAGACCAGTTGTATTTTCAAAAACGGTGCTAGTGACGGCGGTTGACTGTCCAACTAGATAGTCAAGAATTTCCGCGTTAGTTCTATTATTCTTTAGCATACCGTCAATCGTGTAGGCAGTTAGTTTAATCGCGTCAATGCTTGTGGAAAGATAATTGCTAAGATAATTTTTTGACTGAATCGCGGCGGATTGTCCATTTTTGATAATACTTTCGCGCGTCTGATTGTAAAGCATATTGTAATATGAAAGTACGACGCCAACAAAAAATGCGATGACAACGGAATAAATTAAAATTTTTTTTATGGTAGCGCGTTTTTTTTCGCTCACAATATTTTTTGACTGTGTCGTCTGATTCACAAAAATTTCCTCCAAATGCTAGAAACAAAATATATTTTAACATTTAAGTTTGATTCATACAATATTTGAAAGTTTGCGTATTCGTGATATAATTTCTGCGTTTTGAATGAGGAGTGAAAAAATTTTGAGTAACAAAGTTGAAGATACCGCAGAAAAAATTTTAGACGCCGCGTCAATCGTTGAGAGTACGACCATTGCTGACGTGTACCGCGCAGATAAACAGTTGGCTGGCATTGTTAAGAAAACTAAATTAATTCCTAGCGATTTTTTTTCCGAGCAGAGCGGCAATTTAATTTTTCTTAAGCCCGAAAATATGCAACACACTGGCGCGTTCAAACTGCGCGGAGCGTACAACAAAATTTCACAGCTTACTGACGAAGAAAAAGCCAAAGGCGTTATAACTTCGTCTGCAGGTAACCACGCTCAAGGTGTTGCATACGCCGCGCAGAAGTTGGGCGTTAAATCTGTAATTTGTATGCCAGCTACGACGCCAATTTTAAAAGTTGAAGCTACTAGAGCATTGGGCGCTGAAGTTGTCCTGCACGGTGACGGTTTCGACGACGCCTTTACGTACAGCCTTCAACTGCAAAAAAAATTCGGCTACGTATACGTCCACCCTTTCAATGATAGGGAAGTTTTACTTGGTCAAGGTACGACGGCGCTTGAAATTATTAATGAACTCAAAGACGTTGACGCAATTTTAGTACCGATTGGCGGCGGCGGCTTTGCATCTGGCGTAGCGCTTGCAACAAAAGTTGTTAGTCCGCACGTGAAAGTTATCGGCGTTGAACCTGAAAATGCCGCGTGTATGAAAGCCGCGCTTGACGCTGGAAAAATTGTAACGTTAAGCGGCGCTGATACCGTTGCTGACGGTTGCGCAGTGAAGACGGCGGGAACTTTAACTTTTGAGTTTTGCAAAAAATATCTTGACGAAATTATTACCGTCAATGAAATGGAAATTATGTCGGCGCTTTTAAGTTTGATTGAAAAGCACAAACTTATTGCGGAAGGCGCAGGCGTTTTGAGTTTAGCGGCGTTGAATAAGTTGCCGTTCAAAGGGAAAAAAGTTGTGGCGATTATCAGCGGCGGGAACATTGACATTTCCACTTTGTCGGCGCTGATTGATAAGGCATTAATTGCACGCGGCAGAATTTTTTATTTTGCAGTACAGCTTGCTGATAAGCCTGGCGAACTTTTGAACGTTGCAAAAATTTTAGCGGATGAAAATGCTAACGTCGTCCGCCTTGATCACAATCAAGCCCGCGTGACTGACAGCTTTAAAAAAGTTTTGCTTGGCGTGACTGTTGAAACGCATAACCACGAACATATTGAAAGAATTGTCCGCGCCTTGAATAAAAAAGGTTATGAAGTTGAAAAAATTGATTTGCTTAGATAAGGTTATAGGGTGTAGGAAATTTTCTTAAAGGATAAAAAGGAGCTGAATATTTTGAAGTACGAAATTTTGTATCCAGAAGCTTTTCCGATTGTAAAGTTTCACTTGAACAGAGGCGAAAAGATTAAAGCCGAATCAGACGCGATGATTGCAATGTCAGCTACCGTCGACGTTGAAGGCAAAATGGAAGGCGGCATTTTAAGCGGTCTTGCAAGAAAATTTTTGTCTGGCGAAAGTATGTTCTTTCAAGAACTTCACGCAGTACGCGGCAATGGCGAAGTTTTAATCGGTCAAGCACAACCTGGCGGCATTTTGGATTTGGAACTTGACGGCAGTTACGGCTTGAGGATTCAGAAAAATGGCTTTTTGGCGTCGACTGAAGGAATTGATGTAAGTACGAAAGTACAGAATATAGCGCAGGGACTTTTCAGCGGCGAAGGATTTTTCATCTTGAAAGCTAGCGGTCACGGCACAGTTTTTGTGTCAAGTTACGGCGTGATTCATCCTATAAATCTTGAAAGCGGCGAAGAAGTCATCATCGACAACGGACATTTAGTCGCTTGGCCCGATTATATGGAATACAAAATTGAAAAGGCGTCACGCGGCATTGTTTCCAGCTTTACTTCTGGTGAAGGACTTGTCTGCAGATTTCGCGGACCTGGTACGGTGCTGATTCAGACGCGCAACCCTGACAGCTTTACTGATTGGATTCGTAGCATGATCCCTGTAGCTAGCAATTCATAAAATTTTCCGTGTAAGATTTTCAACCATGCAAATTTTTTTCACGCTTTTATTAATTTTAATCGTGGCGATTTTTTTAGCGGGAACTTTCCGCGCTTACCAAATGTCAAAAAAATCTGTAGCGCTCATTGAAAAGTACGAAGACAAAAAAAATAATCCTCAACTTATCGAAGAAATTTTTTCCGCGATAAGCAAGGATTTTTTTCTGCGCAGAATTTTAACTAAGCACAACGCTACAATCGATGACATTGCCAAACTTCACAAAAAACTTTTGAAGTGGGGAGATTTTCGCAAGTACAATCGCTACGTGCCGATAACTTCATTTTTCAATCGGACGACGCTTGATTATCTTTTGACGCACAAAGACGACGACGCCAAGTCTTTAACTACAAAGATGATGAATCACTTTCACTTTTAAAAATTTTTCGCAAAGGTCACGCCAGTTAAATTTTCCACCGTGTAAACGCCGTAGTCATTGGGATAATCCAGCGCTGATACTAAAATTCTTCGCACGTAAATTTTTTTGTCGTCAAGGTAATAGCTACTTGCCGCGTGAATGGCAATCGGCGTACCTGAATCGTCACTGCCTAAAAGTAACAGTACGTGTCCTTTTTTATGGAGCAACGCGCCAGTCGGACTTCTGCGCAAAATATTTAAGCGTTCGTCGTAACTTTGACTGTTAAGCGTCGCAACTTTCGGCAAAAATTTTTCTTGTCTGTCAGCGTCACGCGGAATTTCAATTCCCATGCTACGGTAAATGTCGCTGGTAAACGCTGAACAGTCAACGCTTTCCATTAAACCACCCCAGCCGTAAACGTCGCCTAAAAATTTAAAGCTCTGCCGAATGAAATTATTTGTCGTACACGGCAGAAAATTTTTGTGGACAGTGTCATCTTTCGGAATTTTAACCGTCACTTCGCAAAAATTTTTACCGTCACTTGTAGGAATTTTCGCCAGCCAAAAATTTTTGTCGTCAACATTTTTAGCAAGCGGAATTACCGCGCCCATTTGAAATAAAATATTTTTACCGTCAACTTCGACGGTTTTTTTATTTGCAGTGACGACAATAAAATTTTTAGGCTTAATGTACGTCTGCCAAATTTCCCGCGTCGTAAAGCCAAGTTTATCTTTCGCAATCCAGCCAAAATAATTTCTACTCTGCGCGAAGACAAATTTTCCGTCCGTACTTTCCCACATCACGGCAACAGGTTCAGCAGGGTCAATCGCCGTACCTTGCAACGGGTCGTATAAATCTCCGCTCCAACTTACAGGCAAAATTCTAACGTCAGCGCGTTCAAGCGTCACGGCGTAAAAAATTTTAACGTCGCCTGAAATTGCGTCGACGTTTCTATTTTCCATACCAACTTGCAAGTCGTCAATGCCAACATCATTTGTCGCCTTAGCAATTCTATCTTTTAACATTGCGGCAGAAATTTTTTGCGGAAAATTTGCTAAATCGGCGGCGTAAGGGTCACTGCGGCGAATTTGCGCGTTAAGGCGTGAAATTTCCTGCGCGGATAAAATAATTTCGTCGCCATTTAAATTTCTGCGCGTCCAATAATCAGCCGTCGCCCTTTCGTCAACAATTTCAATCGCCGCAAAAGTTTTTTCACTCATCAGCAACACCACGACAATCAATAAAATTTGTACAACAAGCTTCATAGCCTACCTCACGAATAATTTTTTTCAACTCGTCAACAGAAATATTTTTTCGCGTCGAAACGCCAGCCGCATGAATAATTTTTTCTTCACCAATCGTGCCGCCTAAATCGTCCGCGCCAAATCCTAAAGAAAGTTGCGCAATCGGCATTGTTAGCATTACCCAAAAACTTTTCATATGGTCGAAGTTGTCAAGCGTCAAGCGCGTTATCGCCAACATTTTTAAATCTTCCCACGCGCCGACACGTTGCAGATTAAATTTCGCGCCCAGTTCCGTATTCAGCGGTTGGAATGGAAACAGCAGCATTGTTTGAAAGCCGCCTGTTTCGTCTTGAAGTTCGCGAAGTTTGATTAAATGTTCGATGCGTTCTTCAATCGTTTCAATATGACCGTAAAGCATTGACGCGTTGGACTTCAAGCCAATTTTATGTGCCGTCCGCATAATGTCAAGCCACGTTTCAGCATCAATTTTTTTTGGACAAATAATTTCACGTACACGCGGCGAAAATATTTCAGCACCACCGCCTAAAAGATTTGTTACACCAAAATTTTTTAGTGTCGTCAAAATTTCTTCGTAGCTTTGATTAGATTTTTCAGCGAAGTTTGCAATTTCAACTGGCGTGAAGGCGGCAATTTTAACGTTCGGCAAAATTTTTTTCGTCAACTTCACAACGTCCAAGTAGTAGTCAAAATTTTTATTTGGGTGCAACGCGCTGACAATGTGAATTTCAGATAAACCGTCGACAGTTTTAGCGTCAAGCAAAATTTTTTCAACGTCATCAAGTTCCAGCGTAAAAGATTTTTCGTCGCCGCTACGGCATTGAAAGGCGCAAAGTGGACAGTTCGCGCTACAAACATTTGTTAAGTTAATGTGGCGGTTAATCGTGTAGAAAACTTTACGCCCACTTTTACGTTCTTTGACACGCCGCGCAGATTCGGCAAGGTAAAGCAAATTATTTTCTTCGTACAACGCAATAATTTCGTCGAAGTTCAAGCGCTCAAAGTTTGAAATTTTTTTCCGCGCAGATTTTAAAATTTTTTCCATAAAATTTACCATCCGTTTATGAAATTTCTCAAGTGATTTTTTGAATGCAATTATTAAGCTGTTGTGATTTGAAGTAAAAGTTCTAACTCATCGTCAATTATTTTTAAAAGTTCGTCAGCTTTGGTTTCATTTTTTTCTATATCTTTGCCAGTTCGATACATTTTTGATAATTCACGCATTGCATCCCAGTCACCAACTGCAA
>JAFSUE010000139.1 GCA_017445435.1 Selenomonadaceae bacterium
ATAAAAAAATAAAAAGCTTGTCAATCATTTTTACCCTTCCATTTATTCAGCAATGTATCTTCAATTTTTTCAAGGCGTGAGCTGATATTGCGGAGTTCGTACTCAATGCTGTTGACGCGTAAATCAATATTGTTGACCTTCGCAAAAAATTTATCGACGGCATCAGCCAATTTTTTATTCGATTCAGCAAGTTTATCAATTTCAGCAGTCCCCTTTGTAAGTAAATAAAAAGTAATAACGCCTAGTACGCCAAATTCGGCAGTCTTCATAATTAAATCTTCCATAATAATCACTCCTAAGCCCGTACCCTACCCGCCCAAAATTTATTCTTTTAACAACTTTTCAACTTCAGCACGTAACTTCAAAGGTACGTCGTCTAAAGTCTTTAAACCTTTTCTGATTAAATCAGCATAAACTTTAGCCATAGTTATCCCTCCAACAAAGATTCGTACAAATCGACAAGCGCCAACTGCGTATTAGTTAATTCAGTCTCCAA
The DNA here is from genome assembly GCA_017445435.1 of Selenomonadaceae bacterium. Lineage (GTDB taxonomy): Bacteria > Bacillota > Negativicutes > Selenomonadales > Selenomonadaceae > Quinella. Next base: position 497 of record JAFSUE010000139.1, read on the forward strand.
CAATTCAGCACGTAAGGCGTTATATTCATCCTTAGTTAATTTGCGTTCGTCGTACTGCCAAAATTCGCTAGTACCAAATTCATCTTCGGTAGTGACGCGCCGAACATTGCGGCGTTGGTAGACGTAGTAAGCGCTAGACGTAGTGTCGAACTCAGCAGGTTTAACGTCCTGCGAACCGTAAACAATTTGCCAATAAGTCATTTTAATCACTCCTTAAACGTAAGACAAAGAATAGCCTATTTGCTCGTGACCGCTTGACACGCCGATTGAAAAAGAGACGAAAAATACGCCGCCCTTCGGAGTGCTACCAGCCGTTGTAGTCGTACAGCCGCCAGCCTGATAAGCAGTAAAAGTGCTATTGGCCCAGTAAGTGTACATATCGCAAAAGTAAGTAGAGCTACTGCCGCCAGAAGAAGTAGCAGGAAATAAGCCGTATTCGTTGCAAGTCATATTGGTGATATAAACGCCAGATTGACCGCTAACAGTCATTGCGCCGAGATTAGTATAGCCAGTGACGGCATTGGCGAAATAGCCTTGACCTTCGGGCGTCATCTTAACGTAGCGATTGCCGCTAGAATTAAAATGACCTGCAAGTCTTTCAGCTGAATCGCCCCATAAACCTTCGACGTGAAAACATTTAACTTGCTGATTTTCGGAAGTATAGCCGTAAAATTGCCCAGCGTTGGAAAGTGTGCCGGTAGTAAGATAAACAGCGCCTTGGAAGTTGCCATTGCCGAAACTTGTTTGAGAGTCGGTAGATTTACTGATAAGCACGAGCAAGGTGCGAATAAGTGAGAATTGAGACCAAGAGCCGATATGCCAACCTGAACCGTTAGCAGTAGCGTAGGCAATGCCATTTGCCATATTTGCGCCTCGTGATAAGGCTAAACCTTTAATACTGCGAAGTTTAGGGCTACTGTAGCTAGTGCCGAAAAGTGAGCGGTAGAAATAATCTTTAATGTTGCCGCTAGCGTCGGTATGTGCATAGGCTTTATAGTTAGAATCGTACTGCACGTTAGAAATAATTTCATACAAGTAGTTAATTGTTGTTATGAGAAAGAAATATAAAACAGATTTAATGGATTAGTATAGAAAGATTATCAATAGAAAAAATTGCCACACGATTTCCCTCCGTAATGTACACTGTTTTTATCGTCGTGCCAGATTAACAAGGCTGTGATTGCATTTTCTCAGCTTCTGGTAAAAGTATCATATGCTGGAAAATTCCAGTTCTGTTATTAATTCTCAAAATCTCAAAACTACGTCGAATAATGAAAAAACTAAGGCTGAAAGAGCGGAATTTTTCCAGTTTTATATGCATATCCAACGATAAAGGCTTACAGTTCAGATGCGGTTACAGATACAACAACTAAAAAAATTATTAATTTTAGTTGATATTTCTTTAACGTTAAACTCTGCGGGTTTTCACATAATACCAAAATGATGGATAGTAGAAAGAACTTTTGCTTGCTTGCATTTCTCTCGGCGTTTGAGTAAAGACTATGAAATAACAATTAAAGAGATGATGATTAAAATATCTCATATTCATACCCTACTTAAACGTTTATTAACACATATTCTAAAATTCCATCTGCGAAAAAAGTTTTAGTGAAGATTTTATTTTTTCACTGCGCATTGCCTTTGAGTTATGATATAATACGGGCAGAAAATTTTTTATGAACGGGGGCTTTACCATGACCGACGATAAAAATTTTGTGCCGAACTGCGCGGACTTATTGCCGAAGTCGACGAATGGAATTGCTTGGAAAAGAATTTTAGCGGTGGGAGATATTCACGGGCATTTCAAAAAACTTTTATCGCTGTACGAAAAACTTCAAGTGACTGACGATGACTTTGTAATTTTTTTAGGCGATTACATAGACAGAGGACCTGAAGTCGGCGAAGTTTTGGAATGGGTTATGAAGTTCAAGGACAAAAAAAATTTTGTATTTCTGCGCGGCAATCATGAAGATATGATGCTTTCATACCTTTACGGCGAAGATGACTGGTGGAAATATTCTTATGGACAAATTACCCTGCCGAGTCTTAAGAAATGGTTTGACCGTGAGCCGAATATTTACGACGATTTTGTACACTTTATAACGCACCTTCCGCTTTATTACAAGCTGGAACTTGGCGGCAAGCAATATATCTTTTGTCACGCAGGAATTGAAGACGGCGTACCGTTGGAAGAGCAGAAGGCGGATTATTTATTGTGGAGTCGTCACGAATTTTTTGAGACGTACAACGGCGATTCGGTGGTAATTGTTGGACATACGCCGCTACAAACTTTGCAGGAACATTTCAATTTGAAAAAGTTCATACCATTTCGCGTACCGCAGAAAAATATTTTGATGATTGACACGGGGTCTTTCATTGACCAAGTGCATTATGGATTTTCGGAGGAAGGTTTAATTTCCTGCGTAGATATTTTGACAGGACAATTTTGGCAAAGCTAGAACTGAATTAAGAATTAAGAATGAAGAATGAAGAATTTTTTAAAAGCTAACATTTAAAGGTTGGTCTTCGTGTTAAAAAATATTTTTGTATTCATCATCTCAACGCTGTTAATGGCGTTTTTTTCAATCTTCACGCTTTTTGCGGCGGAAATAACCGACGTATTAAGATTAAATCAAACTGCACTGTCTGTAACTTTCGCGCAGGAAGGCGAAGATACGGTAATGAGTTGGGAGCCGTTGCCGTACCCCTGCACTTATACAATAGATACATTCAGCAAGACAACTGGCTTGATACGCGGCGAACCAGAATTTTATCATTTAGTGACGGAGCAGTCTAAAACTTCAAACTACGTCGTACCGCGTGCGCCGATTCAAACTTATTATGAAATTTCCGCGCAAGGATTTTTCAAGGAACTTTTCCGCGCAGATGCACTTGTCGTCAATCCAAATTTCCCAACGCCGCCTTCGCCCGTTTTAATTTATCATTACCCTGAAAATTTGCCAGCAAGTTTAATGCCGTTCATAGTTTGGCACGTCGTACCCAACGCCGTTTGCTATGAATTTGAACTTTTAGATGCGCCGCCAGAAATTGAAGGCGGTATCGAACATTCAGTAAATCATCACTTATTCAGTACGACGCAAATTTTTACAAATGGCTTTCAAGCAAATTTGCGCCCATACCAAAATTATAAACCGCTTTATTATCGCGTTCGCGCGTTGGATTTGAAGAAAGAACCGATTGGCGAATGGTGCAAGGCTGAACAAATTTTTTTAGATTCGTCACTTGAAATTCCAAATTGTCCGCTGATAAATAATTTTGATTTTATGTCGTATAAGCGCTTGCCAATTTACCCCGTGTACAGTTGGATTCCGATTAATGATGCTTACAAATACGAAGTTGAACTTTTGGACAAGCCGCCAGAAGTTGAAAACGGCGTGCTGCCCAATCCTATAAGTTTGTGGAGACAGACGACAATGGATAAGGCTAGCTGCTACGACGAATACAGCCGCCCTTATGCTGGACCGTACTATTGGCGTGTACGTGCGCTTGATAAAGATGATAAACCGATTGGCACTTGGTCGAACTCTGAAAAATTTGTCGTGGAAGATTTTACGCATGGAATTAACACGGCGATTTTTGGTGACAGCGTTTCACATGGCGGCGGCTCGGTAAGTTATTCGCCACGTTCGCTTGAGTACAGCTACGCCACGTATTTAGACTTCGACGTTGTAAACCTTAGCCGTAGCGGCGACACTTCCTCGACGACGCTTGAACGTTTTGAAACTGACGTTTTACCAGTTCACCCGCAAAATTTAATCGTGCTGACTGGAATAAATTCTTTGCGCGACGCCAGCATTTCAGCAGAAAAAATTATTTCAGATTTGACGGAGATTAACCGCCTTTGTCTGCGCAATAAGATTCGCCCGATTTTCTTGACTTTGACGCCGTTAAATCCAAAAAATATTGATTACGTTTTCCACACGCCGACTGATCCAAATTGGGCGGCGAAAATGAAAACTGTTAATAATTTTATCAAGCGGCAAGCGTACTTCATCGACATCACGACGCCTTTTATTGATGAGAATGGCGAATTGAGCAACGATTTTTCAGTTGACGGCATACACCCTGACTTACGCGGCAAAATGTTAATCGCTGAAATTATCAATCAGCATAAGCGCTTATTCAAAGAATAAATTTTGTTATTAGGTGGAGTTGAATAACTAACTAAAAATATTAACTAAAAAAATAAAGGTAATAAAGCGGCATTTATGGCGCCCTGTGGAGTTGAACGCTGGCGAAACGTTTAAACTAATAACTAGTGAGTAGTGAGTAGTAAGTAGTAAGTAGTAGTTTTTCCACTACTAACTACTTACTACTCACTACTAACTAAATTTGCGCCAAAGAAAAAGTAGTTTAATTAAAAAAATTAAAATTAATTAAAAAAATTTTTCAGAAAGGCTTTTAATGAAGAAAAAAATTTTTATTGTCACTTTAATTATAGTGACTTTTTTATTTGCTACGAATCAGCAAAAAATTTTCGTGACGGCAGAAGTTGACGGCGCTGAAAAAATTGTTGCCGCTGTCGCCGCTAAAAAAAATTTGCCGCTGGAAATAAATTTCATTCATTCCGTACAGAAAACGCCTGTCATTGAAGAATTGGAATTTGACGGCGAAAAATTTATTTTGCGTCGAACAAAATATAAATCGCACGGCGTTGGCTTGCCGTTTATGGAGAGCGACGGAAATTTTCACGAAGTCGACGGCTATTTTATCGTGGACGATATGAACCGCGCTATTGAAAATCTTTCACTGCGAACGGGCGTCGGCACGAACTTAAAAATTAAACTTGACGGCGAAGAGTTTAAACTGTATGAAATTTTTCCTACTGGTACGAAGATTGATATTTACCCGTCAACTTCGTTGAAAAAATTTTTCATTGCAATTATCGGCAGGAACTTTTAACACTTTGGATAATATTATTGAGAATAACGGTTACGGATTGGAATTAAAAATTTTCCCAATCCTTAATCCAAATAAGAGGTGGTGATTTTATGTTAAGGTCCTACGACGTTGATATTTTGCGCTCGGGAATGAAAATTGGGCGTGACGTTTTAGATTTAGACGGCTCAATAGTTTTAAAGCAAAATACTGTACTTGATGCGAATAAAATTGACGCGTTGCGGCGGAAAAATGTTTTTTCAGTTTTCATTGATGAAGATGATGAGGAAGAAGAGGAAGTCAGCTTAGATGAATTTATGTTGGACTCCGAATACCTCGACCATTACAAGCGCACCTATGATCTTGTACAGAATGTTTACTATCAAGCGGCGCGTGGCGACGGGATAAATATAAAAAATCTTGACGCCGTACTTGCGCCTGCAAATATAAATTTACTTTGTGACGTTTCAACCGCCGTTACTCAAATTCATAATATGGCGCGTGAGGGTGACTACGTTATTCACCACGCTACAAACGTCGGAATTTTGGCTGGACTTATGGCGCGTTGGCTTCGCTATCCAGATAAACCTAAACGCGAAATTGTTTTGTCGGGCTTGTTAAGCGAAATTGGCAAAATGAAAGTTCCGCCAGAAATTTTAAATAAGAAAGGCAAACTTGATCCAGATGAAATGGACAAAGTTAAACGCCACGTCGATTATGGTTACGATATTTTGAAAGTTTCGCCGCTAAGAATTTTTAAAGACGTGTTATTAGGCGTCCTGCAACATCATGAACGTTGCGACGGCTCGGGCTATCCTAATCGACTGCGCAACGACGACATTAGCGAATTTGGCAAAGTTATCGCGATTCTTGACATTTACGACGCAATGGCGGCTAATCGCTCCTATGCTAGGAGAAATTCGCCTTTCGATATTTTTCAAGTGCTGTTTCAAGACATTGCACGCGGCAAGCTTGATAAGAAAATCGGCTTAATTTTTATGTTTAGGTTGCGGCATTCATTCAACGGTTGCTGGGTCGGCTTGACAAACGGTAAACGCGCAAAAATTATTGAAATTGATGAAAAGCGCGTGACTGACCAGCCGATTGTTAAAACTTTGAAAGGCGAAGTTATCAACCTTAATGAAACTCCTGACTTAAAAGTTGAAGCAATGTTGACGGCGAAGGAGATTTAAATTGAAAAAATACATCCGCATAATGCGCCTTGATCATTGGATTAAACAACTTTTCATATTGCCAGGATTTTTTTTCGCAGACCTTTTAATAGATGAAAAAGTAGCTTTTGAATATATCAGCAATTTGTTTTTAGCTTTTTTCGCAGTAAGTTTGATTGCCTCCGCCAACTACGTCATAAATGAATGGTTAGACGCGGAATTTGATAAATTTCACCCGACAAAGAAAAATCGCAGTGTCGTAACAGAAGACGTAAAAGGCTCTGTCGTTTGGACATTGTGGGGCGTCTTAACCTGCGCGGGATTTTTTATCGGTCAACTGATAAATTTTTATTTCCTGCTTATGTTGATATGGCTTTGGGTAATGGGCATTGCCTACAACGTCAAGCCGTTGCGCACGAAAGATATTTTTATTCTCGACGTTTTGAGCGAATCAATAAACAATATGATTCGTCTGCTGTTAGGCTGGTTCATCGTGTTTAACGCGACGGAAAATCCTATATTGCCGCCAATTAGTATAGTTCTCGGCTATTGGATGCTTGGCGCGTTTCTTATGGCGATAAAACGTTACGCCGAATACCGTATGATTGGCGATCCGAATTTAGCGGGCAAGTACAGAAAATCTTTCAAAAGTTATTCGGAAAAATCTTTGTTGACGAGTGCATTTTTCTACGCAATGTGTTCAATATTTTTCACGGGAATTTTTTTGATAAAGTACCGCATAGAATTAGTGTTGCTTATGCCGTTTTTGGTAGGACTTTTCTGTTATTATTTTTGGCTGTCATATGCAAAAGATTCGGCAGTACAGAAACCAGAAAAATTGTATCGCGAAAAATGGTTAATGGCGTACTGTTTCTTTGTGGCAATACTATTCACGGCGTTAATGTTTGTGGACATTCCGCAACTTAAAATTTTTACTGACGTAGAACTAATAAACGTATGAAAAATTTTTTTGATTATAAAGCGTGGATACTGGACTTTGACGGCACATTATTTTATCAGTTGCCAATGCGAATATGTATGGCGGCGTGGCTTGGAATATATTATTTACCGCGTCCGCACCGTTGGAAGGAAATTTTTATGTTGCGTGAATATCGCAGATTACGTGAAAAATTATTCGCGGCGGATTCAAAAAATTCTCATCAACTTCAACTGGAAAATTTAAGTTTGCGCTATAATATGTCGGTACAAAAAATTTTAGCCGTCATTCAAGATTGGATGACTGAAAAGCCGAAATTTTTTATAAAAACTTTTCAGCGAAAAAAATTAATCGCGGCGATAAATTCTGCAAAACGGCGCGGCATAAAAATTGTAATTTATTCAGACAATCCTGTTTCCGAAAAAATTAAAGCGTTGGACTTCGTGCCTGACTATGCTTTTTGGAGCGACGACGATTTAATAAAATGTATGAAACCGAATGCTGACGGACTTAAAAATATTGTAAAGCTTTTAAACCTCAATCGCGAAGAAATTTTGTACATAGGCGACCGCGACGACCGCGACGGCGTCTGCGCAAAAAATGCAGGTGTGGATTATTGCGACGTGAAAAAATTCGTCAATCTTTTGGAGGCTGATTGTAATATCAAAAATTAATACGGCGCTGTTCGTCTTGATTGGATTAAATATTTTGGCGTGTGCAAATTATTTTCTGGAAACTCCGCGCGTATATCAAGATTTTTTAGGACAATGGAAATTATGCGCGTACACTCTGCGCGGAATAGATCCCTACCTGTTAATCGGCGCGGAAGTTCCAGCTGTTGAAGAGTTGGGCATAATTCCTGCAAATTGGGGAACGACGCCTTACGGATTGTTGCTCGGCAATTTATTTTACGCAGGATTTTTAGCAATGAGTACGGCGGCACAAATACCAAGTACGCCGATGACAATCAATAAAGAACTTACAGCCTATCATTCAGTCAACGCTACATTTGAACCAGCTGAAATTTATTTTATCGTCATAAACGGAATAGTTTTGTTGGCGACGGCGATAATTATTTTTCAGCAATTCAAAAATTTATCGTGGAAGTTTGCTTTTACTTCGGCATTGCTTGCAATATTTTCAGCCGCGCAGTTAATACCGATGATTAGTACAGGAAATGCAAGTAGTTTAATTTGTTGTCTGCTTATTTTAATTTCTCTGTTGCAAGAAAAGTATCCAAAATTGTCGGGAATACTTTTAGCCTTTGCAATGGTTAAGCCGCAACTGGCGTTGATATTCTGCTTGACGTTGTTGCTAATGCGACGATTCAAAATACTTTTCATAGCGGCGACGATTGACATTTTGGCGTGGTTAATTGTATCCTTTATGACTAACACCAGCCCAATAATTTTATTAACGGAATTTTTAGCGACGGGCGCAGGTGGCTCGAATAATTACGCGGGAATATTCACATTGTTTACGGCGTCTGATTTCAAATTGGCAATGATGCTTAGTATGTTAGCAGGAATAATTTACGTAGCTATTGGACACAAACTTTTAAGCGGCTGTAAAATCAGCGCGTTTAAATTTTTCCCTGCTTGTATAGCGTCAACGTTTTGGTGCTACTCTTTTTACAATGACTTTTACATTTTAATTTTACCTGTAATAGTTTGCGTCTACGTTATGATTGAGTCAAAGGAAATTGCAATGCCATTTGGCGCGGCGCTGTTTATGACATTCGGAATATTTTTGTGGATAAAATTTACAATAGAAATTTTTAAACTGCTTGGCGTCGTCGATTGGAACGCGCTATTGGGCTTAAATTCTGTAAAGGACTACGTAGTACAAACTTGGATAACGCGAACATTCTTTGAAGGCGTAGTAATTTTAGCTGGATTATATCTTTGTTACCGCTTAAAAAATATTTTAAGGAATACCTATGCTTAATAAAAAATTTAAAGTTATTGCGCCGTTTAATCCTACGGGCGATCAACCACAGGCGATTGATAAACTTGCTGAAGGCATTGACGACGGACTTGCCGCGCAGGTTTTACTTGGCGCTACTGGTACGGGCAAAACTTATACCGTTGCAAAAGTCATTGAACGCGTACAACTTCCCACGCTTGTTATTGCGCATAACAAAACTTTAGCCGCGCAGCTTGCCGCCGAGTTCAAAAGTTTTTTTCCTGAAAATTACGTCGGCTACTTCGTCAGTTACTACGATTATTATCAGCCTGAAGCGTACCTTCCCGCCACTGATACATACATTGAGAAGGACGCGTCGATTAATGATGAAATTGACCAAATGCGCCATTCCGCCACCTGCGCGTTATTTGAACGGCGCGACGTTATAATTGTTGCAAGTGTTTCCTGCATTTACGGCTTAGGTTCGCCAGAAAATTATTCTAAAATGCTCCTGCACTTGTACAAGGGACAGACTATCGACCGCGAAGAAATTTTACGGCGGCTTGTGTCGATTCGCTATGAAAGAAATGACATTATCATTGAGCGCGGCAAATTTCGTGTACGCGGCGACGTTGTCGAAGTCACGCCAGCAGGTTATAATGGGCGAGCAATCCGCATTGAACTTTTTGGCGACGAAGTGGAACGCTTGACGGAATTTGAAATTTTAACTGGTAAAGCCGTTGGAGTTCGCGACGAAGTTTTCATCTTCCCTGCGTCACATTACGTAGCAGATGTTGAAGATATGGAACGCGCTGAAAAAAATATTCGCGCTGAACTTCGCCAGCAGGTTGACTACTTCAACGCTGAAAATAAATTGATTGAGGCACAACGCATTGAACAGCGTACAAATTTTGACTTAGAAAATATTTCTGAAATGGGCTACTGTTCGGGCATTGAAAATTATTCGCGGCATTTGACGGGGCGCAATGAAGGTGAGCCGCCTTTTACGCTGATAGATTATTTTCCGCGAAAATTTTTAACGGTGATTGATGAATCACACGTAACCTTGCCGCAAGTTCGCGCAATGTACGCTGGCGATCGTAGCAGAAAAATTTCATTGATTGAAAACGGTTTCAGACTTCCCAGCGCGTTGGACAATCGCCCATTGACTTTTGACGAGTTCAACGAAAAAGTTGGACAGCTGATTTACGTTTCAGCGACTCCCGCCGAATATGAACTTCAACAGGCGGGACAAGTTGTCGAACAGATTATTAGACCGACGGGCTTGCTTGACCCAGAAGTTGAAGTTCGACCGTTGGAAAATCAAATTGACGATTTAATTTCAGAAATTCATTCACGAATAAAATTAAATGAACGTGTTTTGATAACAACTTTGACTAAAAAATTTGCCGAAGAATTAACTGACTACTTGCAAGGCGCGGGAATTCGTGTAAAATATCTACATTCAGACGTTGTCACGATTGAGCGTGCGGAAATTATTCACGACCTTAGAGCGGGAAAGTTTGACGTACTTGTTGGAATAAATCTTTTGCGTGAAGGATTGGACTTGCCAGAAGTTTCATTGATAGCAATTTTAGATGCGGACAAGGAGGGATTTTTAAGGTCCGAAACGTCGTTGATTCAGACTATTGGACGCGCGGCAAGAAATGTTCATGGAAAGGTAATTTTATACGCAGAAAGAATTACTGATTCAATGCGGCGTGCTATGGATGAAACAGAACGTCGACGGCAAATTCAAAATTCCTACAACGTCAAACATAAAATTAAACCGCGTACTATTGAAAAGCCTATTGCACCGTTAATCGAATTGCCATTGAAAAAGACAGAGAAAACTAAAACTAAATCTGTCAGCGAACTTTTGAAAAAGTTGACGGCGAATCAGCGGCGAAATTTAATAAAAACTTTAACTGCGCAGATGAAGGAGGCATCCCGCGCTATGGAATTTGAACGCGCCGCAGAACTTCGTGACATCATCTTAAAACTTGAGGACAACCTTTAGGGGAATTAAGAATTTAGAATTAAGAATTAAGAATTTTTAATTCCAAGTTCTTAAATGTGGAATGTAGGGTTTAGGGGAATTAAGAATTAAGAATTAAGAATGTAGAATTTTTAATTTCTAGTCCTTAAATGTGGAGTGTAGGGTTTTCTTAATGTCTAGCAACTAGCAACTAGTCACTAGCAACTTTCAAAGTTTATTCAAAATAGTTCATCAAAGTAGTTTACGAAGGAGAGATAACATTGAGAGGAACGTACAAAGCAGGAATCTTAGCAGAAAAAATTTACACGGCGCGTAAATCTATGAAGATAACGCAGGAAGTGTTGGCGGAAAAGTTGGGCATTACGCCTCAATCTGTTTCGCGTTGGGAAAATGGACAGAGCCGTCCTGATGTCGATATGTTGCCCAGAATTGCGGCATTTTTCGGCGTGACGATTGACGCACTTTTTGGCTATCAAGCGGAAAATCTCAAAATCGCTAACTACGAAGAAAAACATAAAAAAATTACTCCGCAGTGGACCTTTGCAACTAGCCAACTTGCGCGTGAAGTTTTAGGATTTATGCCGCCGATTGGGCAAAAAAATATTTTGGAAATTGGTTGCGGCGACGGTCAAGAGGCAGTATTTTTTGCACGCAATGGCTATGTGGTTTCTGCGTTAGGTGCGTCTGAAGTTAGTATTACGAAGGGAAAAGCGCTTGCTGAAGAAATTGGCGTCGACGTGAACTTTTTCCGCGCAGATATTTTAAATTATAAGATTGAAAAAAATTTCGACGTGATTTATTCCAGCGGCGTTATGCAATACGTTCCGCCGAAAGATCGTCCGCGTGTCTTCAAAATGTTGCAAAGTCAAACGAAAGTCGGCGGCTTGAATGCGTTGAGTGTATTTGTTGACAAAAGTTTTATTGAGCTGTCACCGTATTGGGAAAAGAATGAATACCTTTACAATTCGGCTGAACTTTTCAGTTACTATGGACGCGATTGGAAATTTGAGATGATGCAGGAAATTTATTTTAGGAATGACGGCGAAGAAAAGCCGCATGATCATTGCGTCGACATTATGATTGCTAGAAAAATTAGTGAGTAGTTAGTAGTCAGTAGTGAGTAGTACAAACTACAAGCTACTAGCTAGAATGGAGGTTTATTTGTGGAAATTAAAAAATTGTTTGACGGTACAACTTTAACCGTGACATTGTCGGGTAGGCTTGACGCCTCAAACGCGCAGGAACTTACAAAGGAACTTAACGCCGCGCTTAACGGCGTGAAAGATTTAATCTTCGACTTCACAAATTTAAAGTACGTTGCATCGGCTGGACTTCGCGTCCTCCTCACTGCGCAAAAACGTATGAATAAGCAAGGCTCAATGACAATTCGTAACGTCAACGATAGCGTCATGGAAGTTTTAGAAATGACGGGTTTTGCTGACCTTATGAACATTGAAAAATAATTTTTGGAGCAATTAAATGGAACAGATTACAATCGAAGCGACAGTAGAAAATTTGCCGCAAGTGAATGATTATGTAATCGAATCGCTTGAAGAAAGAGACTGTCCGCCAAAAATTTTACTTCAGATGGAATTGGTTATTGAAGAACTTTTCGTGAATGTTGCACATTACGCCTACCGCCCTGACGTTGGCAAATGTACCGTTTGCAAAGAGTTTGAAGAAAATCCGCGTGCGCTGATTCTAACTTTAATAGATTCTGGCGTCCCTTACAATCCGTTGGAACATGAAGATCCAGATACAAGTCTTGGCGTAGAGGAACGCGAAATTGGCGGACTTGGAATTTTTTTAGTCAAGAAAAATGTTGACGAAATAAGTTACGAGTACAAAGACGGACAGAATGTTTTGCGCCTGAAGAAATTATTTTAGCAGGTACTATAATGAAATGGACTATTCATAAAAGAGTGCGTTTGCTGGTATTATCAGCGGGCATTCTATCTTTTTTTGTGCTAAGCGTCATAGGCTTTATAGGCGTGTCGTCAATACGAAATGACGTTTCAAAAATGGGCGTTGAATTGGGCGAGTCAAGTGCAAGTTACACGCAAAGTATTTTGACTGACCAACTTAAACAAACTTTAAGCGAGCTTTCAAAATCGCGGGCAGAATATATAAATCGCGATATGGAACGAATGATGCAGGACGTAATAGTTTTAGCCGAGACGATGACTGAAATTGCGTCACACCCTGAAAATTATTCGCCGCGCATTGTGCCTGACCCGCGCTATGAAAGAATCGGTAAAGCTGAAACGTACATAATTTACAGCCCCGCACTTCGTGAATCTGGCGTAAGTCCTGCCCTGCGTCATGAAATTGAAATTGCGTCAAATATTCGTGATTATCTTGTACCGCTGGCGAAATCTTATCTGAATTACAAATCGTCTTTCTACGTCGGCTCAAAAAATGGTTACTTCCTTTGCAGCGGAATTTTGCCAGGCGTCGACTACAGCCCGATAATTGAAGATGAAATTTACAATTACGATCCGCGTCAACGTCCCTGGTATCAGAACGCGGAAAAAGCTAATAAACCGCTTTTTTCTGACTTGTACGCAGATATTGACTTCGATGAAAATGGGCGGCTTTATCAAGTTGTAGGTTGCAGTGCGCCATACTATGACGCGAATGGATTTGCAGGCGTCGTTGGGCTTGACATTGCCAACATTGACATTCACCGCGCCGTTACTCATACAGGTATCGGAGAAGACGGTTTCAGCTTTGTTTTGGACAACAACGGCAAAGTTATAATTTCTTCAATGACGGAAGGCGTTTTTTCTGCTCAAGAAAATGGCGTCGACCTGCGGCACAGTACCGATACGGCGCTTGCTGACGCAGTTAAAAATATGGTTGAAGGTAAAAGCGGCGTCGAACTTGTAAAGATTGGCGACGAAAGATATTACATTGCATATTCGCCTATGCCGTCTGTCAACTGGAGTTTTGCCACACTTACGCGCGAAGAAGAAATTTTAAATGCGGCGGAGCAAGGGCGTACCTATTTTGCGGAACAGATTGAAAAATTTCAAGAACGTGTAAGCGACAATTATAAAGTTATGGTGTCAATTTCCATAGTTTTGCTAGCGGTATTGTTAGGCGTCCTTTTCTACTTCAGCAACAAACTTTCTGGGCGATTTGTCAAGCCGATTGAAAAACTTTCCGACAATGTACGCGATATTGCCAGCGGAAATTTGGACAAAAAAATTACCGATATTCACACGGGCGACGAAATTGAACACCTTGCCGTTTGTTTCAATGCAATGACTGACGAACTCAAAGAATATATGGCTAATTTAACGAAAGTCACTGCTGATAGGGAACGCATTGCTACGGAATTAAACGTTGCAAAAGATATTCAGCGCGGAATGTTGCCCAGCATTTTCCCGCCGTATCCTGACAAAACAGAATTTGACATTTACGCGACAATGCAGGCGGCTAAAGAAGTTGGCGGCGACTTTTACGATTTTTACCTTTTGGACGAAGACCATTTAGTTGTGACAATCGCTGACGTTTCTGGTAAAGGTATTCCCGCGTCATTGTTCATGGTCATTTCAAAAACAGTGCTGAAAAATTTTGCAGTCTTCATGAATAATCCTGACGACTTCGCGGCGGTTATGGAGTGCGCCAATAACCAACTTTGTCAAGGCAACGATGAAATGATGTTTGTTACTGTATTTCTTGGAATGCTTGACCTTAAGACGGGGAAATTTGTTTACGTCAACGGCGGGCATAATCCACCGATAATTTATCACAAGGCGGAAAATCGTTGTGAATACTTGAAAGTCAAGAAAAATTTTGTACTCGGCGGAATGGAAGATATGACCTTCACGCAACAGGAAATTCAGCTTGAACACGGCGATTTAATTTTTATGTATACTGACGGCGTGAACGAAGCGATGAACGTTGACAAGGAAGAGTACACGTCCGAACGTCTTTTAAATTTTATGAATAAGACTGACTGCACTGTTGAATTGACGAAATTATTAGCGGCAGTTAAAGGCGACGTTGAAGACCACGTGAAAGACGCTGAACAGTCCGACGATATGACGATGATTGCATTGCGCAGAAATTAATTTAGCGTGTAGCTTGTAAATTTTCCTACCAGATCATTACGAATTACGCATTAAGCATTCCTAATTAATCCACGTTTCCAAGTAGCGGCGTTTGGTCAAAATCGGTTAAAAGTTCATTCGCCGCCGTGACGCTTAAATTATTTTTCAGCGCGTAAATAATCACGTCATCCCAAATATCACGCGCATAAAGTTTTTTAGCATCAGCATAATATAAAAGTTTTTGGCATTCCTCAAAGGAAAGTTGCATTGCCAGAGCCAGCGCAATGACTTTTTCCCGCGAGGGATTTTTTCTGCCCGCGAAAATGTGGTACGCATAATCGCCCAGTTCAGATTTTTTTATAACGTCCGTCTTTGACAAATTTTTTTCGTCAAGTAGAAAACTCAAATATTGCGCCAATGTGAAGTCACGAAGATTTATTTCATTTTCCGCAAAAAATTTTTTTAAGTCATCCGTTTCGGCAAGTTCATTTTCAAGTTGCCCTGTATCTTTTTCAGACATTATTTCAGCTCCTATGATACAATTTGAACGCGGGAGGTGAGATTGTGAAAGCTAGCGTTAAAGCGTACATTGACGATAGATTTGAGAAAATTAAAATCTTACAACAAAATTCTAAAGGCGAAGTTTACCTAGCGCAAGTCAAAGAAACTGGCGAATTTGTCATAATTAAGCGCGTCAATTTAACTGGTCTACCTTATAAAAAGTTGCGGAAAAATTTCAATCCGCTTTTCGCAAAAATTTTACTCTGCGCGGAGGATTCAGATGATACAGTTGTCGTTGAAGAATTTATTCAAGGCGAAACGTTGATTGAACGGCTTAACCGCGAAAATTTTTTTAGTGAAGATGAAGCGCTGAAAATTTTGTTGCAACTTTGTGACGGGCTGAAATTTTTACACGAACTTGGAATTGTTCATCGCGATATTAAGCCGTCGAATTTAATTTTGCAAGCTGGCGGCATTGTACGGTTGATTGACTTCGACGCGGCTAGAATCGTCAAGGCGAATAAAAGCGAAGATACTAACGCGCTCGGCACTAAAGGTTACGCGCCGCCTGAACAGTACGGCTACGGACAAACTGATAATCGCAGTGATATTTATTCGCTCGGCGTCACAATGCAAAAACTTCTTGGCAAAAATTATCACGGGCGCTTTAAAAATATTTTGGCGAAGTGTACGGAAATTGATCCTAAAAATCGTTGGCAGTCAGTAGACGAACTTAAAAACGCGCTGATTTATCAGAAAAATTTTGTCGCTGAAAAAAGTTTTAGCCGTTGGAAAATCGCGGCGATTGGAATTTTAATTTGTACGGTGATTTTTGCATTGTACAACTTTTTCCCTGCGAATCAAACTGAAAATATTCCGCAAGCTGAAAATCTTCCTCAAATTGAAAATCCTGCAGAAAATTCTACGCCGAATGTTGAAACGCCGCCGATTGTCGAAACTCCTACGTATACCGCGCCACCGCTTAATAATTCAACTGCGATTGACAATTCAACCGCTGATGAAAAAGTTAAATTTCCAGAAATTATTTTGCCGCAGACTCCAACTTTTCAGCCGCCGCCCGCGCAGATTGATTCA
>JAFSUE010000140.1 GCA_017445435.1 Selenomonadaceae bacterium
AGCGCTCCTACCAAGTAGCAATTCCGCCACGTACCACTTTCCGCTTGATAGGCAAGTTGTTCAAGTGCATCTGCGCAAAGTTCACGTGCCGCCGTATTTTTCGGGTCAGCAAAAATTAATTCCTTCGTTATCTGCGCGACCCATTGATATTCGCCATTTTCAAAATCTTTACGCGCTCTAGCTAAAACTTTGTCGGTATCGCCTAAGTACTCCACCAACTTTTTAGCCGATTCAGCTGGCGGAAGTAAATTTAAATTCACGGGGTTTGCATCGTACCAGCCAATATATTTTTGGTAAACTGCCTTTGAATTGTGCGAAAGTGTACCGTAATATTGGCGCGTGTACCAAATTTTATTCAGCGCGTCGGGAAGTTCAATCATATTCGCAATTTCGGTTGACGTGTAGCCTTGATTGACATAGTGCAAAGTTTGATCGTGAATGAACTTGTAGACGGCGGCAGTATCTTCCATGTAACGCTGAATATTTTCTCTGCCCCAATGCGGCCAGTTATGACTTTGAAAGACAACGTCTAAGTCATTGCCGAAAAGTTGTTGAGCCTGCAAAATGTACGACGACCACGCGGCGGCGTCGCGAACTTCAGCGCCGCGCAGTGTGTAAAGATTGTGCATTGTGCCAGTGCAATTTTCAGCTAACCATAACGCGCGATATTTTGGAAAGTAAGCGTTCATTTCCGCTGGCGCTTCAGTATTCGGCGTAAGTTGGAATTGAATTTCTAAGCCGTCAATGTTAATAGTTTCATTCGTCTTCACGTCGTAAGTTGGCGCGATAAGTGAAATACTGCCTTGTGCTTGCCCTAAACCAATGCCGATTGACATTGAGCCGTTGTCATTGCCTTCAAGCAAAGTTCCGTACTGATATTGAGCGCGTCGACCCATTGCCACGCCTACATAAATATTTTCAGAGGCGGCGTGTTCTAAAAATCCTTCGGGCGCGATAATGGCAACTTTACCAGAGGCAATTTGTTCGGCAAGCGTCAAATTTTTATCGGCAACGTTATTTTTGTCGATAATGCCTTCAATTCCGCCGTAGTGGTCAATGTGACTGTGACTGTAAAGCACCGCTTTAATATCAAGCTTGCCAAAATGTTTTTCCATTAACTTCATGGCTTCCCGCGCAGTTTCTTTGCACATCAACACATCAAAGACAATCCAGCCGTTATTAGTTTTTATGAAAGTTATATTCGCCATATCGTAACCGCGAACTTGATAAATGCCGTCACAAACTTCAAAAAGTCCAGCGTAAGAATTGTACAGCGTATTTCGCCAAAGACTTGGATTAACGGTAGCAGGAATTTTTTGTACGGATTTCATATAGTCACGCTGTGCAACATTCCAGACAAGTTTTCCATTTTCATCGTGAATTATCAGTGATTCAGGCGTTTCGATTAAGCCGCGCAGTGCGTTTTCCTTTTCGCTTTCATCGTCGAAGTTGAGTATATCGTACCACTTGGAATTTGCTTGAGCTGTAATTTGTGTAGCGTCTTTAGCCGACGCAGTTGAAATTCCTAAAGTTACTGACGGCGTCAATACCAGCGATAAAGATATTGACAGCGCTTTAAAAAGTTTTTTTGAAAAAATTTTTGAACGTTTCATTTTAATCA
>JAFSUE010000141.1 GCA_017445435.1 Selenomonadaceae bacterium
CTTTATTGCGCACGTCAAGCACGTTGAGACGGAAGAATCTGCGCGGGAATTTGTTCAATCCATACGTAAAAAATATTTTGACGCTACACATAATTGTTCAGCGTGGATTTTGGGTGAGCTTGGCAACATACAAAAATCAAATGACGACGGCGAACCTAGCGGGACGGCTGGTAATCCAATTTTGGACACGATTAAAAAGCACGAATTGACAAATACAGCCGTTTTAGTCACGCGATATTTTGGCGGCATAAAATTAGGCGCAGGCGGTTTAATTCGCGCGTATTCACATACAGCTACACTTGGACTTGACGCGGCAAAGATTGTTCAAATGACGACTTTTCAGCAAGTGGAGTTGACATTAGAATATAATTTTTTAGCGACGGTAGAAAATTTTTTACGGCAAAAAAATATTATCGTCACTAATTCGGAGTACGCCGAGATTGTCACGTTGACGGTTATTCTTTTGCCCGACGACGTAGAAAATTTTTTAGTTGAACTGACAAATTTAACTGCCGCAAATGTTTTGTACGAACTCAAGGAAAAAATAATTCGCGCGGTTAGTTGCTAGAGAGTGTTGAATAAATAAAAGGTAGATATTCAAATGAAAAAAATAAAGGTAAAAAGCGGCATTTCCCAGCGCCCTGTGGAGTTGGACGCTGTGAAATGTTTAACTTACTGACTACTGACTACTGACTACTGACTACTAACTACTAACTAAATTTGCGTCAAAAGAAAAGAAGTTCATAAAAAAAATAAAATTATTCTATAAAAACTAAATAAAATTTTTAATCTGAAATTTATGTGATATTGACTATAAAAGCCGAGTAGTTTAATATAAACAGGGAGGCGAATTTTTTGGCGAGTGTAAAGGAAAATTTAAACCTTGTACGTGAAGAAATTCAAAAGTTTAGGCGTCGAAGTGCCTTTGCTGATGATCCAGTAAAACTTGTGGCGGTTACGAAAAATCACGGCGTAGATTTAATGCGTGAAGCGATTGACGCGGGAATTTGTGACGTTGGGGAAAATCGCGTACAAGAAGCGGCGGAAAAATTTTTGACGCTTGAACGTGACGGCGTGACGAAACATTTAATTGGACATCTTCAAACGAATAAGGCTAAACAGGCTGTAAAACTTTTTGACTTGATCCACTCTGTGGACAGTGCAAACTTAGCGGCGGCGATTGACAAGGCGGCAAGTTCCATTGAAAAAGTTCAAGATATTTTAATTCAAGTGAACTTGGCAAATGAAGATACAAAGTTCGGCGTAAGTGAAGAAAATTTGAACGGCTTAATTGAAAATGTTGACGCGCTAAAAAATTTACGTCTTCGCGGCTTAATGTTGATAGCGCCGAATTACGCTGACGTTGAACAATGCCGCCCGCTGTTTCGTCGTATGAAAAAAATTTTTGATGAACTTGCTACGACGCGGCAGGATTTTAATTTTTTATCAATGGGAATGACGCACGATTATAAAATTGCAGTAGAGGAAGGATCAAACATTGTACGGATAGGCACGGCTATTTTTGGCGAACGAATTTATTGAGGTCTTATAAATTATTTTTTTAAAATGAAAGCTGACAAATTAAACCTGCCAGCTAGAATGGGGGACTTTGAAAAATGGGTATAATGGACAAGTGGAGCAAGACGTTCGGCTTTTCTGGCGATGATGAAAAGGAAACTGAAACGCAGGAAAAAGATGAAATTCGTTCGACGCCGTTAGAGCCGCAGGAAGAAAAACCTGTACCGACTCCGCCGCCGCATCCTGCTACTAACGTTGTGGACTTCAGCTCTGCTGTTGCTGTAAGGGAAAATTCGAGAGGTGCTATGGTTAAATCGAAAATTACTACAATTCGTCCGAAAAGTTTTGCTGACGACGCGCAGACTATTGCAAACGCATTGCGTGAAAAAGTCCCCGTCATTATCAACTTTGAAAACACTGACACTGCCGACGCCCAACGCATTGTCGACTTTATTAGCGGCACTGTTTACGCGCTGAACGGTACGCTTAGGCAAGTTAGCCAGAAAGTTTTTATCAGTGCGCCTAACAATGTTACTGTCACGTACACTGAAGACGTTAGAAAGACGGATGGCAATCCTTGGATGAGTAAGTAGTTTTTAGTGAGTAGTGAGTAGTAAGTAGTGAGTAGTGGTGAAAAACTACTGACTACTAACTACTAACTACTTACTAATTGCTAGGGAGTAGATTTTTTGAAAAATTCTAGAGAAAAAATTATTCGCTACTATAAAGGTACGGAAGGCGAATCAATGGCAGTTAAGCTTGTCGATTTTGCCGAACAAGCGCTGAAAAATCAGAAGTACAAGCTTAGCGGCTTTTTGACGCCGTTTGAACAAAGTATGGCGGAAACCATTGCAAAAACTTTAGGCGGCTTGAACGTTGACTTTGACGGCGGCTTTGAAGGCGCTGAACGTCGACGCGCGGCATTTTGTCACGAAGATTTTGCAGGTACGCCAGCTTTTGAAATTGCCGTGATTAAAGCTGAATGGAATGGCGAATTTGCGCGGCTTAGTCATCGTGACGTACTTGGTTCAATTTTAAGTTTAGGCGTTGAACGCGAAGTTGTCGGCGACATTATCGCGACGAAAGAGTTTGCAAAAATTCTTGTCGATAAAAAGTTAGTTGATTATTTTGTCACTAACTTAAAACGAATTGGTGACGCGCCAGTTGAGACGACGTTAGACGAACTTTCCGAAATTGCGCCTAAGGAAGAACGCGTTAAAGAAATTAAAGCTACTGTTGCGTCACTCCGCGTTGATTCGATAGCCGCCGCTGGTTTTGGTATGTCACGGTCAAAAGCCGCTACTGAAATTGCCGCCGATAAGGTTAAACTGAATTGGCAGACGGTAAAAAATGCCGCGCAGTCCATTAAGGAAGGCGACGTTTTAAGTATGCACGGGCGCGGACGTTTGGAAGTTGCCGAAATTCGCGGACAAACTAAAAAAGGTAGAATCAGCATTGTATTGAAAAGATTTTTTTGACATAGAAAAAATTCATTACGAATTACGAATTACGCATTCCTAATTCCTAATTAAAAAAGGAGGAGTTGCCTTTGCTTACACCAATGGATATTCATAACCGCGAATTTAAAAAAGGTCTGCGCGGTTACAAAGAAAGTGAAGTTGATGAATTTCTTGACGTAGTCGTTGCCGATTACGAAAAACTTACGCGCGAAAATGAACGCTTGAAAGAACAAGTTCGCTACAATGACAAGGAACTGAATCATTACAGAAATTTGGAAAGAAATTTGCAGGATACCTTAGTTGTCGCTCAAAAAACTGCTGATGAAGTTGTCAGCGCGGCGAAAAAAAATGCTAAGGAAATGCGTGAAAATGCCGTCCGCGAATCCAAAAATATGTATGAAAATACTGTCCGCGAAATGCAAAATATGCGCGAACAAACGCAAATGGATATTAAACGGCAACTTGATGAGGCGCAACGCAAACTTAGTGACATTGCCGCCGAATATTCAAGAATCATTACCGATAAAGAAGCGCTTTTCGTCCGCATTAGAACTTCCCTTGAGGCTGAACTTGCCGTGACGAATCAGCTGTTACATTCTCTGCCGCGTCCTGAAGATTTCGGCAAAATTCAATCGTCCGTCTTCGCCGCCTTTGAACAAAGTTTGAAGACTCAAGCGCTTGTCAATCCGCAACCTGAAGAGCCGCCGCCTATTGATGAATCTGCCGAAAGAATTATTTCTACCTTCCAAGAATCTACTGACGCTGAATCCGATACAAAAGTTTTCAATTCTGATGACGCGCCAAAAGCTAAAAAAGTTGAGACAGCATCGAAAATTGAACAGGCTTTGAAGTCTGCTAAAGCCGCCGCGCAGGCTGAACTTGAGGCTGAACTTGAAAAGACTACCACTTATTCGCCAGTCAAATAATAAAGATTTCAGCTTTCATAATAAAAGCTACAAGCTACTAGCTACATGCTACAAGCTAAATGGAGGTGAAGCGCGTGAAGTCCGTTAAAAGATTTTTGCAAAATATTCTACTCCTAATCGAACTTCCCATTTACGTCGCCTATGTTCACTTCGACAAATTGCTTTTCATTGGAATAATCGCGCTGGATCAGTACACGAAGGCGCAAGTTTTGAACTCAATGATGCTCGGCGAATCCATACCGATTTTTCAAGACAACTTACACGTAACCTTCGTATTAAATCCAGGCGCGGCATTTGGCATACTTCCTTATCAGCGCTGGTTCTTCGTCGTAGCCGCTTTAATACTTTTAATTTTCGCTGTGTTCTACTACTCAAAACTGAAAAATATTAACGCTACGATGAAATACGGCGGCTCAATCACGGTGGCAGGTGCAATAGCAAATATGATTGACAGACTTGGCAACGGTGTCGTCGTCGACTTCATAGACATTCGGCATGGCTTTCCAGTCTTCAACATTGCCGATATTGCCATTGTCGTCGGGATGTTTATTATGATTTACGTTATAATGTTTCAATCGGAAAAATCAAATGGCGTTGAGGAAGTGCGGCAACCGTGAATTTTCAAGCTGATTCAGATTCTAAAGGTCAGCGGCTTGATATTTATCTTGGTAAAAAATTTTTAGACAAGTCGCGCTCCCACATTCAAAAAATTATTTCAGACGGTTTAGTTAAAATTGACGGGCGAATTGTCAAGCCTAGCTACAAAATTATCGGCGGCGAAAATATTTCTGTTGATGAAGTTGACGCCGTCGAAGTTGAGTACTTGCCTGAAGATTTGCCGCTGAATATTTTGTACGAAGACGCAGATATTATCGTCGTCAATAAAGCGCGTGGAATGACTGTCCACCCTGCCGATACGGTACGCTCGGGAACTTTGGTCAACGCGCTTTTATTTTATTGCAAAGATTTATCTGGCATTAACGGCGTCAAGCGTCCTGGCATTGTTCATCGGCTGGATAAAGATACGTCGGGCGTTATGGTCGTCGCGAAAAATGATTTTGCCCACGTCAACCTTGCCGCGCAGATTAAAGATAAAGTTGCTGTGCGAACTTATTTAGCGATTGTTCACGGCGTCTTAGCTGATGACGCTGGAATTATCAACGGCGCGATTGGTCGTGATAAATTCGATAGAAAAAAAATGGCAGTGACTGCTGACGGAAAATTTGCTGTCACGGAATTTAAAGTTTTGGAACGGTTTAAAAATTTTACATACGTCGAATGCAAGTTACAGACTGGCAGGACTCATCAAATTCGCGTACATATGGCGGGAATTGGTCATCCGCTTGTTGGCGATGAAAAGTACACTGCGCGGAAAAATCCTTTCGACATACAAGGGCAAGCGCTACATTCACACACATTAA
>JAFSUE010000142.1 GCA_017445435.1 Selenomonadaceae bacterium
CCTTCAATATCTTCACGGTAAAGGCGCTTATCAAAAGTTATCGACGCTTGAAAATCGTTAATCGTTTCGTCGGTTGACTTTTCAAAACGTCCGCCCCAAAGTTTTTTGTTATTCATAATGTACCAACCTGTAAATAAAAGGGGCGCACAAGAACGCTTAATTCTTTTGCGCCAAAAAAATTTGTTAAAAAAATTTTTAATCTTTTTTGTTCACCAATGCACGAACTTTAAGCGGCAAGCCAAAAAGATTTATAAAGCCCGTCGCGTCAGCTTGATTGTAAACATCATCATGTTCAAACGTCACAAATTCTTTGCTGTAAAGTGAATGCGGCGAAGTTGCACCAGCTGAAATGATATTGCCTTTGTAAAGTTTAAGCGTAACAGTACCGCTAACTGTCTTTTGGGTTTCGTCAACAAATGCCGCCAACGCCTCACGAAGTGGACAAAACCACATTCCGTCGTAAACAAGCTCGCCGTACTTAACCGCTACATGCTGTTTGAAATGGAAAGTTGCACGGTCTAAGCAAAGATATTCCAATTCACGGTGTGCGTAGTAAAGAATTGAGCCAGCAGGATTTTCATAAACGCCGCGACTCTTCATACCGACAAGGCGATTTTCGCAAATGTCAACAATACCAATGCCGTTACGTGCGCCAATTTGATTTAATTCGGTGACAAGTTCGACGGAATTTTTCTTTACGCCGTTAATTGCAACGGGAACGCCTTTTTCAAAGTCGACGGAAATAATTTCAGGTTTATCGGGCGCATCTTCAGGCGCTGTAGAGATAAGGAACATTGAATTACTTGGCGCATTGGCAGGGTCTTCAAGGTCAGAGCCTTCGTGCGATAAGTGCCAAATATTTCTGTCCATGCTGTACTTTTTATTTTCAGTAGCAATAGGAATGTTATGAGCCTTCGCGTATTCAATTTCAGATTCGCGGCTGTCAAGTTCCCATTCGCGCCAAGGAGCAATGATTTTCAGTTCAGGGGCAAGCGCTTTAACAGTCAATTCAAAACGTACTTGATCGTTGCCTTTACCAGTCGCGCCATGTGCAACAGCTTCAGCGCCTTCAGCCTTCGCAATTTCGACAAGCGCTTTAGCGATAATTGGTCGCGCAAAGGAAGTTCCCAACAAATATTTTTCTTCGTAAACGGCATTAGCTTTAAGCGTAGGGAAGATGTAATTTTCGATAAAATCTTTGGTAAGGTCTTCAATGAAAACTTTCGACGCGCCAGACTTCAACGCCTTTTCACGAACAACGTTAAGTTCGTCACCCTGTCCAACGTCCGCGCAGACTGCGATAACTTCACAATCATAATTTTCTTTCAGCCAAGGAATGATAACTGACGTATCAAGACCGCCTGAATATGCCAAGACAACTTTTGAAATTTTTTCTTTAGCCATTACAAAATTTTCCTCCAAAAATAAAAAATTTTTTGACGCGGCAAGTTTAGCAGAAAAATATTACTGCGTCAAATTAGCTTTTAGTTTTCTCAATTTCGTCTTAATTTTTATGTCTGCCGCCTAAATTCCGTTCTATAAGCAAATAAGTTTGCAAGTTTTAAAACAAACTGCAAAAAAATTTTTAACAGCCCTTGCTACGCCGCTTTATCGTCCTGTCAAAATATTTTTATGTAACCTTCAATCGGGTATTAAGCTATTTAGGTTCAGCAAAATAAAATGTTCCGTTTTCCAACTCAAGCAAGGCATTTTTAATCGTTCTATATCTGTACAGCCTTAAAATTGCCTCCCCTTGCTCATATTAAACGCGACGCATAATTGAATTAATTTCATCAGCGACGAATTCAACTTCCGTCCCGATAACAATCTGAATCGCATTATTTTTTTTGAAAACGCCCTTCGCGCCTGCCGACTTCAAAAGTTTTTCATCAACTTTGAAATAATCTTTGACAGTTACACGCAATCTTGTCGCGCAGTTGCTCACGTCTTGTAAATTTTCAATTCCACCAAGTCCATTAATAATTTTTTTCGCAAAATCGCTTGAATCAGACGTTTTATCGGCGGAAATTTCTTCGTCGTATCTTCCAAGTGTCGGCAAATTGAATTTCACAATCGCCCAACTGAATATAAGATAATAAATTGCTCCGAATGCCAAACCTACAGGAATAATCATTGCGGGGCGCGTAGAAATGCCCCAACTCAAAATTAAATCTATAAAACTCGGCGAAAAACCACAGCCAACTAAAATTCCAAGCTTGTAACATATCCACATTGACAAGCCCATTAAAATCGCGTGAACAAAATAAAGCATCGGCGCAATAAACATAAATGAAAATTCAATCGGCTCTGTTATTCCAGTTAAAAATGATGCAAGTGCCATTGACGCCAGTGCGCCCGCAATTTTTGAGCGATTTTCCGATTTTGCTGTCCTGTACATCGCAAATGCTGCCGCTGGTAACCCAAACATAAAAATCGGGAAGCCGCCTGACATAAAAATCCCTGCAGATGGGTCTCCAGCAAAAAATCTTGTCAAATCTCCGCGTATAATCTCGCCCGTCGCAGGATTTGTCCACTCACCAAAAATAAAATATGCCAAATTGTTTATTATGTGGTGCAGTCCGAACGGTATCAGCAAACGATTCAAAAAACCATATATAAATGTACCGACGCCGCCTGAATTTATAATCAGCTCGCCAACCAAGTTAATAACACTTTGAATCGGCGGCCAGATGAGGTTGAAAATAAGTGCAAGTCCAATCGCCGCTAAAGAAGTCACAATCGGGACGAATCTCCGACCACCAAAGAATCCCAAAAACTCTGGAAGTTTGATTTTGTAAAATTTATTGTATAAAAAGCCCGTAGTCAAGCCGCTGACAATTCCAGCAAAAACTCCCATGTCAATTTCGGCGTCAAGACTCTTTAACGCGGCAGTTAGCACTGAATAACATACAAAACCCGCTAATGCCGCCGCTCCATTGTTGTTTGTGTCCTTCGCAAGCCCAAATGCTATACCGATTGCAAAAATTATCGGCAAGTTGTCGAATATTGCGCCGCCTGCCTTCTCCAACACGTCAATATTTAAAATGTCGTCCGCTCCAAAGCGTAAAAGAATCGCCGCCGCAGGTAAAACGGCGACTGGTAACATTAATGCCTTGCCGACGCTTTGAAGTTCCTCAAATATTTTCATTATAAATACATCCTTCGCCACATTATATAAAAAAACTCCAGCGCATATCGCGTAGGAGTTAATTTTTTACACAATCCGCTAATTAGCAAGCCGCTCCGCCGTTGACGTTTAAAATTTCGCCAGTTATGAATGACGCTGAATCAGACGCTAAAAAGTAAATCGCCGCCGCCACTTCATCTGCCGTACCAATTCTGCCAAGTGGATAAATTTTCGCCAAGTCGTCAACTGTTTCACCAGATAATTCCAACTGCCTTTGAGTTAGCGGCGTCCAAATATCAGCTGGCGCAACGCAATTTACGCGAACTGGAAAGCTTGCAAGTTCCAACGCTAAAGATTTTGTAAAAGCCACGACAGCGCCTTTGCTCGCCGCGTACAATGCACAAAAATAATTTCCGTGTAAGCCCGCGTCACTTGCAACGTTGACAATAGCGCCGTGACGTTTAATCAGTTCGTCGATAGCCGCCTTGCACATAAAAAAAGTTCCCTTGACGTTCGTTGCAAAAATTTCGTCAAAAGTTTTTTCCGTCACAAAACTAATCGCGCCGTCAACGTAAATTCCCGCGCAGTTTATAAGTACGTCGACGCCGCCAAAAATTTTTACCGTCTCACTTACAACGCGGTTGCAACTTTCAACGTCGCCAACGTCCGCCGAAATAAATTTGACGCGTTCGGTTTGAAAGTTCAAATCACGAAATTTTTTTTCACTTCTACCGACAAGCACACAATTATAATTTTCAGCTAGAAATTTTTCTGCGGTAGCAAGTCCAATGCCTGAAGTACCGCCTGTAATTATTACAATTTTATCATTCTTCATTAGCTTTTAGGATTTTTCATTACGCATTACGAATTACGCATTACGCATTAAAAAAGCGGCAAGTCGTAAAACTTACCGCCCAATTTCAAATTATTGAATGTCGACCGTGACTTTTTTGTTTTCGCGTGTCGCCGCAGATTTGATAATGGTACGAATTGCTTTAGCGATTCTGCCTTGCTTGCCAATAACTCTGCCCATATCTTCCTGCGCTACATGCAACTTCAAAACTGTCTTGTCGTCCTCCTCAACAGTTTCAACTTCAACTGCGTCGGGATTTTCTACAAGTGCCTTTGCAAGCACTTTTACTAATTCTTGCATACAATTTACCTCTTAAAACTTAGCGAAAACTTTAGCTGATTCAAGCCCAAAAACTTTTTAGCTTTTAGCTTTACGCTCCTCGTGAATTTTCTTCATAATACCTTTCTTACTCAAAAGAGAGCGGACGGTATCGGTAGGTTGAGCGCCATTTTTTATCCACGCCATAACTTTTTCTTCATCGACGTTGACAATAGCAGGATTTTTAGTCGGGTCATAATTGCCAACAATTTCAATAAAGCGACCGTCACGCGGCGAACGGCTATCCGCTACGACAATTCGATAAAACGGCTGCCTTTTAGCGCCCATCCGATTAAGTCTTATCTTTACCATAATTTTCACCACCTTCCGCAGAATTTGGAGTTAGTTGCAAAATTTATTATAAAATTAATTAGTTGCAAATTTATTTTTTGAAAGGGAACTTTCCAGCAAGACCGCCTAACAGTCCGCTAAGGTCAGGCATTCTCAACTTTCCAGCGCCTTTTTTACCTTTAGTCTTTTTATTTTTATTTTTTCTAGCTACTTGCTGTTGCGCCTTAACATTAATTTGACGCATCATCTTTCGCATTTCCTCAAATTGTTTGAGAAGTTTATTAACGTCAGAAACTTGAGTACCGCTACCCATTGCGATTCGCTTTTTACGTTTCGCGTCAATAATTTCAGTGTTGGTACGTTCCTTCGGCGTCATGGAAAGGATAATCGCTTCCATGTGTTTAACTTCCTTGCCGTCCAAGTCAAGGTCGACGCCAACAAGTTTTTTCTTCAACGTACCCATGCCAGGAATCATACCGAGAAGGTCATTGAGTGAACCGAGCTTTTTAACGTGTTGAAGTTGTTCAAGAAAATCAGCTAAGGTGAAATCGTCCGTCTTGATTTTCTTAACCATTTTTTCAGCAGTCTTTTCATCAATGGCGGAATGTGCCTTTTCAATCAATGAAAGTACGTCGCCCATACCGAGAATGCGTGACGCCATACGTTCAGGGTGAAAAACTTCCAGCGGTTCAATTTTTTCGCCCATACCGACAAATTTTATTGGACAGCCAGTCGCCGCTTTTATGGAAAGTGCCGCGCCACCACGTGCATCACCGTCAAGCTTAGTTAAAACTATGCCGTCAACGCCTAAGGTATTGTGGAAAGTTTCAGCAACGTTTACAGCCTCTTGCCCAATCATTGCGTCGACGACAAGTAAAATTTCGTGCGGATTGACAGCGGCTTTAATGTCCTTCAGCTCCTGCATTAACCTTTCATCAATCTGCAAGCGCCCAGCTGTATCGATGATTAAAACGTCTCTAGCGTGCGAATCGGCGAAAGACAAAGAATCTTTAGCAATTTGTACGGCGTCTTGAATATCTTCCGTGAAGACGGGAACGTCAATTTGTTCACCTAAAACTTGCAACTGCCGAATTGCCGCAGGTCTATAAATGTCTGCCGCTACAAGTGCGGGACGTTTACCCTGCTTTTTCATTGACAGCGCTAACTTGCCAGCGGAAGTAGTTTTGCCAGAGCCTTGAAGACCGACCATTAAAATGATCGTTGGCGGACGCGATGAAATGTTCAACTTTGCCGCCTTGCCGCCCATAAGTATGGCTAATTCTTCGTCAACAATTTTTATGACGGATTGAGCAGGCGTAAGCTTACTTAAAATTTCTGTATCGACTGCACGCGCTTTAACATTTTTTTCAAACTGCCGAACAATTTTATAGTTCACGTCCGCCGCAAGAAGTGCCATCCGTACATCTTTTAATGCCTTGTCAACGTCTTTTTCAGTAAGCTTGCCGTGACCGCGCAGTTTTCGGAAGGCTTCCTGTATATTTTGCGACAAATCTTCAAACATTTTTTCACCGCCCTTTCAAAAAGTTAATCCCTAAAAAACAATAAGCACTACGCCGCGCAGTGCCAAGAAATTTTCAAAGTTGGAGGCGACACCCAGAATCGAACTGGGGATAGAGATTTTGCAGACCTCGGCCTTACCACATGGCTATGTCGCCACAAATCGTATCACGTCAACGCCTAGCCGTACTAAACGGCTAACTTCATTTCGCGTCAACGTGCAGATTATAAACTTTGAAAACGTATAAGTCAAGGAAAATTTTATTTATAGTCGTCGCATAAATTGTAACGCTAATTATATAATCAAATCAGACATTCAAAGAAAAAGATGAACGGGAATTTTTCAGGTAAAATTAAGTAAAGGAGAATTCCGAATGTCTTAAATAAATAATAAAACAAAAAGAAATCAATTTCATAATTTCATCGTTGCCAAAAAAGTCGGCATATATCGCTATACCTTGTATGAAGAATTGGAAACAAAAAATGAGTCGTAAAGCCAATAAAAAATATTTTCACGAAAATAATATAAGGTACGGAGACAGTATAGAATTTCAACTGGATACGGTTGAGAGGCTGGAAGAATTTGAACAGTGGGAGATAGATTTGTGTTTTAAAAATTTAGACTGGCAAAAAAAACGTCGGCTTGCGTTGTATCAGCTATTGAAAATCTGCAAATACAATACGGTGAAAATTTTTCAAAGATTTCTGTTCCTGTGTATTTTGCTCATCCATATTCCTTGTGGATACCGAAAGGAAAGGCAATTTCCGAAGTCTCCGACAAAACAGTAGAAAATTGGATAAAAGACCATTGCGCATAAAATTTTTGAGTATCGCTATTCAAATGAACTTTTTTATCTTATCCATATTGCCTGAAAAATTTTTCTAAAACTGTCTAATTTGCTATTGCAATTAAGCGACGTTTTATAAATTGTATGAAAGATTTTTTCAAATTATTTTCGCGGCTTGTATTTACTATAAAATTTTTATATACCACACGCGGAGGCTTTGCCCCTAATTCATTGTGAAAGGGGGCTGATGATTATGACGTTCATTGTGTCTGTTGCGGCAAGCGTAGTGGTGCATTACGTTGGCAAGTGTCTCGACAGACACTGAAAAGCTACTGAGCCAAAATAGTTAGCGTTAATCCCGAAACGCGCAAAAAAAACCCGCTTCCGACGGGAGTTTTTCTGTTGATATTGTTTGTTCGACTTTGTACTTGTTATCGTTCAAGCAATGAAAATTTATCTTACCGTCAAAATTTTTGCAACGGCTTTTTAATTGTCTTTGTAAAAACTTTGTTGAAAGAAAATGTATTCACAAGCGGTTCTACTTTTTCTTTGTGAATACACTTTCTCAAAATTTTAAACGCCAATTTGATCGCGTAAAATTACGTCGTGACTGCCGCCCTCAATAATACTTGTCGCCGATACCAAAGTTATTTTCGCCTTTTCGCGCAGTTCCTTCAAATTCAACGCGCCGCAGTTGCACATTGTCGAACGAATTTTAGCAAGCGTCGTATTCATATTATCTTTTAACGGTCCAGCGTAGGGAACGTAGGAGTCGACGCCTTCTTCAAAGGAAAGTTTAGCGTCATTCGTGAAGTTGTAGCGTTGCCAGTTACGCGCACGGTTAGACCCTTCGCCCCAATATTCTTTGTAGTACGTGCCATTGATTCTAATTTTATCGGTAGGCGATTCGTCGAAACGTGAAAAATATCTGCCGAGCATAAGAAAATCTGCGCCCATTGCAAGTGCTAACGTCATATGATAATCATGAACAATTCCGCCGTCTGAACAAACTGGAATGTAAACGCCGTGCTTTTTAAAATATTCGTCACGCGCTTTGCAAACGTCAATAACTGCCGTCGCTTGACCGCGTCCAATGCCTTTAGCCTCACGCGTAATACAAATTGAGCCGCCGCCAATTCCAACTTTCACGAAGTCTGCGCCAGCGTCAGCTAAAAAGTTAAAGCCGTCAGCGTCGACAACATTTCCCGCACCAACTTTTACGTCGTCGCCAAAAGTTTTATGAATGTATTCAAGCGTAATTTTCTGCCATTCGCTGAAACCTTCCGACGAATCAATACAAAGTACATCAGCGCCCGCCTTCAAAAGTGCTGGAACTCTTTCCGCATAATCGCGCGTGTTAATGCCAGCGCCAACAATATAGCGTTTCTTTTTGTCGATAAGTTCAAGCGGATTTGTTTTGTTATCGGTATAATCTTTGCGGAAGACCATGTAGCGAAGACGCTGTTTCTTGTCGACGAGCGGCAACATATTTAATTTATTTTCCCAAAGTAAATCATTTGCCCTTGGCAACGTGGTAGTGTCAGCGTCCGCGTAAATCAGCTTTTCAAAAGGCGTCATAAAATCTTTTACAAGTTCGTCGCCAGTCATACGAGTTATGCGGTAATCGCGGCTTGTGACGATGCCTAAAAGTTTGCCAGTAGGCTTGCCGTCGTCAGTAACCGCCATTGTTGAATGTCCTGTTTCTTGAAGGAGTTCAAGCATTTCACGAAGTGTAGTTGTAGGCTTTAAGTTTGAATCGCTTGACACGAAGCCCGACTTATAATTTTTGACGCGGGAAACCATAGCCGCTTGTTCCTTGACGGATTGTGAACCGTAAATGAAGGAAACGCCGCCTTCCTTTGCAAGTGCAATCGCCATTGTGTCGTTGGAGACGGACTGCATAATTGCGGAAGTCATTGGAATGTTGAGCGTCAATTTTGGTTCTTCGCCGCGTTTGAATTTTACTAACGGCGTGGAGAGGTCAACATTTTGTGGTATGCAATCTGTTGACGAGTAACCTGGTATGAGTAAGAATTCTCCAAAAGTGTGTGAGGGTTCATTGTAAAAAATTGCCAAGTTAAGCACTCCTTTCCCTTAGCTTTCAGCTTTCAGCTTTTAGCTTTTAGGTAAAAATTTTTATTCTGCATTACGCATTAGCTAGATTGTGTTGATTTATTTTAAACTTTTTATTTTTATTTTTTTTAATCTACTTTTTCTTTTTGAAAAGAAAAAGTAGCAAAAAGAAACATTTGCGGCATTTGCGCGCTCGCGGTTGATGATTCAGTAATAAAAACAAGGCGCCGCGTCATTGTGTTCCCCAGCGTCCAACTCCGCAAGGCGCTGAAATGCCGCGTAATTACCTTTATTTTAATTACGCATTACGCATTCCTAATTACGCATTATTAAAGGTTAATCCAAATCAGCTCTGCCTTGTCAACAAGGGTCGGCGTCAGTTCGTCGATATTTTCAATTTTTGTAAGCGTCCACTTGTCGCCAACTTTTTCAAAGCCAAGTTTGAACGTCAACACGCCGATAAACATTCCGCGCAGGCTTCCATCGCCTTCCACTTTAACGGTAACGGTAGCTGAATTGCCGTCAATCTTCACGTCCTCAACCGTCGCCGTAGAAACTAAACGCAGTTTATCAAATTCGTGGGCAACGTAAGCGTAGGGATTGTCGCGCGGCTCATCTGGTTCGGGAAGTTTGGCAAAGTAAGCTTTCATTGATTCACGCGCAAAATTTAAATGCAAGTCGCGATGCGTGGCGTTGTATTCCGTGATAAAATTTCCGTCGTGCTGAAAGTACGGGTCTTTAGGATATTTTTGTTTGAAGGCGTCACAATTTTTAGCAAGTTCAACCGTAGCGTCTTCGTAAATCTGCGCAAAAAGTTTTTCCGTGTCCACCCGCGCAGAAAATTTTTCAAAATCCCTATCGTTTATCGCATTTTGAATTTCATTGAAGGCAACTTCAGGCGAATCACCAACGCCGCAACTTGTTATTAACATCATCAGCAAAATTAAAATCGTCGTACAAAAAAATTTCATTCTAAACCTCAAAAATTGTGTAAAAAAATAACTTGCACAAAAGTATTCCATACAAGTCATTGTACAATCAAATATAATATTTGTCACGCTAAATTTTTTTAATTGCGCAGTTGGCATTCAATTTTATAAATGACGCCGTTTACGACTTGAAATTCAATCGTCATTGAATAATCGTCGCTGTAGTAGGTGTATTCGGTAGAATATTTATCACGTTCCACTTTATCGGCGGCGCCGTAAGTCGAACTTAAAACGCTTTCACTTTGTCCAACATAAACGCCAGCAGGTGTACTAGCGGAATTGACGCGCGTTTCAATTTCATCAACGATATTCGGTCGATAATCTTCAAATTCAATTCCAAAATTATTATAGTGCCATTCATATCCGTTATCACTTTTGAAATTTGGCTGACCCGCAACGCGTAAAACTTCATCTGCTGTCATTCCAGGACGAATACCAGCAATTCCAATTTTGTCTGATGAAACGGTAGCTGAACAATTCATCGCCGAAAGTGCAACCGCCGCACCACACAAAAACGCTACAAACTTTTTCATAAATTTCACTTCCTTTAAAAATTTTTTTGCAAGTATAACAAACTTGTTTGAAAATTTCAACTTCCCAAATTTTAACTTTCCAAAATTCAACTTCAAAAAAAATTTGCAACCCGCCTTCCAAGTGGAAAACGAATTGCAAAAATTTTATCATTCTAAAAAATCTTTAAGCTTTTTACTGCGGCTAGGGTGACGAAGTTTTCTAAGCGCCTTAGCCTCAATCTGCCTTATGCGTTCACGTGTAACTTTGAAATTTTTGCCGACTTCCTCAAGTGTACGCGCCTTGCCATCCTGCAAGCCGAAACGTAACATTAAAACTTGCTTTTCGCGGTCAGTCAACGTGCCTAAAACTTCTGTCAACTGTTCGCGTAAAAGTACATCAGCGGCGGCATCAGCTGGCGCTTGCGCGTCGCGGTCTTCTATGAAGTCGCCCAAATGTGAATCTTCTTCCTCACCTATTGGCGTTTCCAAAGATACGGGCTCTTGCGCAATTTTCATAACTTCTAAGACGCGGTCAACGCTAACGTCCATTTCCTTTGCAATTTCATCTGGTGTAGGTTCACGCCCATATTTTTGCAGGAGTTGACGCTGTACGCGAATCAACTTGTTAATCGTCTCCACCATATGAACAGGAATTCTAATTGTACGCGCTTGGTCAGCAATAGCACGAGTTATCGCCTGCCTAATCCACCACGTTGCATAAGTGCTGAACTTGTAACCTTTCTTGTAGTCAAACTTTTCAACGGCTTTAATCAGTCCAAGATTGCCTTCCTGAATCAAATCAAGGAATAACATTCCGCGCCCAATGTAACGTTTAGCAATGCTTACGACAAGGCGTAAATTCGCTTCAGCTAAATCTTTTTGTGCTTGCAAGGCAGATTCTCTATCTTTATCCTTATTTTCCATAAGTTTAGCCAGTTCAACTTCCTGCTGGGCAGTAAGCAAAGGTACGCGCCCGATTTCTTTGAGATACATACGAACTGGATCATCAATTCCGCCGTCAATGCCTGTATTATCAGGAAGATCACTAGTTTTAATTGGCGTGCGATCTTCGACGGTAGGAAGTTCAGAAGTTGGCGTATCGGTATCTTGAAGAATCGTCTGTCCAATTATTTCATTTAAGCCAGTAGAATCTATTTTTTCAGGAAAGGCGCTTTCACTTTGTGTAAAATTAGTACCAGCAATTTCATCAATATTTTGGTCAATGCCAGAGTCAATTTTTTCGTCTATCCCATCATCATCTACTATTGAAATGCCCTTGTGCATCAATTCGTAGTAGACGTTGTCAATTTCTTCAATAGATTTTTCTACGTCTAAATCAAGGCTACTAACTGCCTCCTGCAATTCACTGGAAGACAATTTGCCGCCATTCCTCACGGCTCTTTCATATAGCTTAGCAACTATTTGTTGAGAACCGCTACTTGTAGTTAAATTTGATTCAATCGTAGCTTTACTCTTACTTTCGCTCGACATACGAAGCCCCGTTACTCTTTCAAGTCTAGTTAAAGACGGTAACGGTTTCACCTCCTTAAGTCACAGATTTTTATATAAAAGCTTTTAAGTATTAGCTTTTAGGAAATTTTTTATAACTATTTACTAATCAGTTAATTCATAAACATCATTAAAATTATTTAATTTCTCATGAGACTTTGCGCCGTTTTTATGAACTTCAGCTTTTGCGGAAATATAATCAAAATCGCGTGCCTTGCTTGAAAGAAATTCTACGGCGTCTTCGTAGGCAGATTTTTCACACTCGCTTTTAATATCAGCGCAAAGTCTGTCTAAAAGTTCGTCGTCAAAATTGTCACCTAAATAAATTTTTGCGCTATCTTTATTGGGGCGCTTATTTTCATTCGCGCAAAGTTCCAAGTACTCAATGACTTCCTGTTGACGTTCGCTGAAAATATATTTCGGAACAATCAACAGCGTATATTGTAAAATTCCTACTTCATGCCACATTCTTTTTAAAATTGTTTCGCCGCATTTTTCAAGTTGAGGAATTTTATTTTTCTGTATCGATGAAGTATGAATCCTTGTTGGTACAGTTGGTGAAAGATTTTTCTTTGAAAATTTGTAAGCGTCGAAACTTGAAAGATTTTCTAGACGTTTCAGGAAAATTTCCTTGCCATAGTCTACAATAAATTCAGCTGGATTTTTTGGGAAGGTTGCAACAGAAATATTTCCGCCTTCAAGTTGCACCGTCCGTAAAATATCTTCATCAAGCTGTAACTTATCGCCGTTTTTGACGCAAAAAATAAATTCGTCGGCGTACGCTTTCAAAAATTCGACGTGTTCCAAAGTAAAATTTTTTTCAAACGTCGCTACAACATTTTCTACGCCCGCGCAGTTGAAAGTTATGGCGTCTAAGCAACTGTCGACGACAAAAATTTTTCTTGACTGAATGATTGAAAGTTTTGCCGTTTCAAATCCAAAAAGCAACTGCCGCTTATTGAAGATAGAATTTTCGGTGGGGAAAATGTATTCAGACTTGACGCCGTCAGTTTCGTAGAAAGATTTTTTGTCGAAGTAAAAATCACGTCCAACAATCGCCGTCGTATGTCCAGCGGAATTTAATAGCGGAATTGTGATACATTCGCGGAACTTGTCGAATAGGCTATTTTCCACGCGGTCAATCAAGCCAGCTTCAAACATCAACGCAAATTTGAAGTCGTAGTCGTCAAGAAATTTTGTCAGTTGACGTTCAGCACTTGTCGCGAACCCTAGTTTAAATTTTTCAATCGCAGTGTTAGTAATTCCACGCGATTCTAAATATTTCCTGCAGGTGTCGCCTTCTGCCGTCGCAGTTAAAATTTCGTGATAAAAATCCCGTGCATAGTCGTTAATCTCAAGCAGTTCACGTTTATTCCGTACAACTTTTTCTTCGCTAAAATTTTTTGGTTGCACGTACAAACTTAGTTTAAAATTTTTAGCTTGCTCTTCAGCAGTTTTGATAAAGCTAACTTGCCTTATCAAAGAAATGAACTGTAGGACACCGCCGCCGACGTGACAGCCGCTACAATAAAATTTTTTAGCCGCTGGATTGACAATCAACGATTCGCCGTTATCTTCGTGGAAGGGACAACGTCCGCGATAAAGTTCACCGTCTGCCTTTAAGCGTACAGATTTTTTTATAACGTCATCAATTTTCAATTCATCTGCTACAAGTCTAATCTGTTCGCTTAAGTCTACGTAATCCACGCTTAGTACCTCCGCCATCTACACCGTCTATATATTCCCTACATTTCCAAAATTCCCTTTTTTATCGCATTAAAAAAACTTCCCCGCGCATTTACAGGGAAGTTTGAAAAATAATTTTTTGCGCTTAATCCATCATCAGCGTTGCCATAATCGCTTTTTGTACGTGCAAACGATTTTCAGCCTCTTCAAAGATAACCTCTGCGTTGTCCTCAAAAACATCTTCAGTAATTTCCTCACCGCGATAAGCTGGCAGACAGTGCATAACGATAACGCCTTTATCTGCGTGTTTCAAAAGTTCAGCGTTGACTTGATACGGCGCGAAAATCTTTTTACGTGCTTCGTGTTCATCTTCCTGCCCCATACTAGCCCAAGTATCCGTCGCCACAATGTCAGCGTCTTTCACCGCTTCGATTGGGTCTTCCGTCCATTTCAATTCAGCGCCAGTTTTTCTAGCGTCAAGTGCAGAAGTCCTCAAAACTTTAGCATTGGGCTTGTGACTTTTCGGCGTCGCAACTGTCAAAGTCATTCCAACTTTTGCCGCGCCGTAAAGGTACGAATTAGCCATATTGTTGCCGTCGCCGACGTAAGCCATTTTTAAATTGTGCAGACGCTTACCCTTAAATTCGCGAATCGTGAAAAGGTCTGTCAACACTTGGCAAGGGTGAAGTAAATCGCTAAGCCCGTTTATTACTGGAATTGTAGAATTTTGCGCCAACTCAACAATTCTGTCGTGACCAAAAGTCCGAATCATTATTCCATCTAAATATCTGGAAAGTACCCGCGCAGTGTCTTTAATTGGTTCGCCGCGTCCAAGTTGTAAATCTCTGCTTGAAAGGAAAAGTGCCGAGCCGCCGAGTTGGTACATTCCAACTTCAAATGAAACACGAGTCCGCGTCGAAGATTTTTCAAAAATCATTCCCAGCGTTTTACCTTTCAAAAGGTCTGGTGTAAATTTTCCTGTATGGTACGTAGTCTTCAAATCCAGCGCGAAGTCTAAAAGATATTCTACTTGACCTGGATTTAAATCGTGCAGGGAAATAAAATCGCCGTTATCTTTAGCCAAAATTTTTTCCTCCTCTTTATAAATTAAGGGTTATTTATAAACTCAAGCATAAAATTATTTTTTATTTAATAAACTACTTTCTTTTGGCGCAAAAGAAAGTAGCAAAGAAAACATTGCGGCATTTGTGCGCCCACGAATATGTTTCAGTAAATTAAACATTTCGCCGCGTCCCATTTGTTGCGACAATCCAACTTTGCAGAGGCGCTTGGAAATGCCGCGAAGTACCTTAGTTTTCATTATGAATTACGCATTACGCATTGATAAAAACATCGTCTAAAATGTTTATAACTTCGTCAATCTGCGCGGGAGTCACGATTAAAGGCGGAACAAATCTTAACACCGTGCCAGCCGTACAATTTATAATCGCGCCGCGTTTCATACATTCATTGACAATTTCAACGCCTTTAAGTTTTGAGTTGGAAAGTTGCAAGCCCAAAATCAAACCTTCGCCGCGAACTTCGCTAATTTGGTCGGAATATTTTTTCTGCAAATCGATAAGCTTGCCTTTAAAATATTTTCCAACTTCGTCGACGTGCGCCAAAAATTTTTCATTCGGTATCGTGTCAAGTACAACGTTAGCCGCCGCACAAGCAAGCGGATTTCCGCCGAATGTTGTACCGTGATCGCCAGCGTGAAAAGCTTGTGCAACTTTTTCCGTGACGATAAACGCGCCAATAGGTACGCCGCCAGCAAGTCCCTTCGCCAAAGTGACAATATCGGGCTTTATGCCGTACTTTTCGTAAGCAAAAAATTTTCCGCTACGTCCCATTCCACATTGAATTTCATCAAGAATCAAAAGTGCGCCGTGCTTGTCGCAAAGTTCACGAACTTTTTTCAGATAATCATCTTTCGGCGGATAGACGCCGCCTTCACCTTGAATTGTTTCAAGCATAACCGCGCAGGTCTTATCGCTGATTTTACTTTCAAGGTCGGCAATGTCATTGTACTTTACGTAGTCGAAGGCAGCAGGCAACGGCTCAAAACCTTTATGATATTTCGGTTGACCAGTCGCAGTTAAAGTTGCAAGCGTCCTGCCGTGAAAACTATCCCACGCCGTGATAATTTGCGATTTTTCAGCATCGATTGAATGCGCGAACTTACGGGCAATTTTTATAGCGCCTTCGTTAGCTTCAGCGCCTGAATTTGCGAAAAATGCGCGGTCAAGTCCAGAAAGTTCCACGAGTTTAGCGGCGGCGTTAGCTTGCGGCTCCGTGTAATACAAATTTGAAACGTGAATCAATTTAGCCGCTTGCTTTGAAACTACGTCGACAAGTGGCGGGTAAGCGTGCCCCAAAACATTTACTGCAATTCCTGCTAAAAAGTCTACGTACTTTTTACCATTGATGTCGTAAACGTACGCGCCGTCACCGTGATCTAAAACTATTTTGTAGCGATTGAATACGGGCAAATAATTTTTATCGTCTCTATCGAAAATTTTTTCTTGTGTCTCACTCAAATTAAATTCCTCCTTCTGAAATGGTAATTCAATTATTCTGCGTTAAAATCCTTCAAAGCTCGTGTAGATAATTTTCAGCGGTATTAAAAGGAATGCAAAGTTTATTAGCGAATTTCAATAAAAAATTTGTAGAGGGAAAATTATGGAGATTATAGCGTTGAATATGTACCAAACGACGGCGCTTGCTGTAGTTATGCTGTACGTAGGGAAAATTTTAAAAGTACGATTACCATTTCTAGAAAAATTTTGCATACCCGCACCAGTTGTCGGCGGGCTTTTATTTGCAGTAATTTCCTGCGCATTGTACGTTTTAGAAATTGTAGAAATTAAATTCGACACGACGCTAGAAAATTTTTTTATGGTAGCATTTTTCACGTCGGTGGGATTTCAAGCGAACGTAAAAATTTTGAAGAGCGGCGGAGTCAGCTTGCTAATTTTTT
The DNA here is from genome assembly GCA_017445435.1 of Selenomonadaceae bacterium. GTDB lineage: Bacteria > Bacillota > Negativicutes > Selenomonadales > Selenomonadaceae > Quinella. Next base: position 16,645 of record JAFSUE010000142.1, read on the forward strand.
TAGTCAGCGTAATTTTTTTGATAATCGGGCAAAATATTTTAGCGATAATTTTATCAAAACTTTTGAACGTCAGCCCACTTGTAGGACTTTGCACGGGTTCAATTGCAATGACAGGCGGTCACGGTACATCAGGCGCATTTGGTCCAGTTTTAGAAAATTTCGGCTTGCACGACGCAACCACATTGTGTATGGCGGCGGCAACTTTCGGCTTAGTCGGCGGCTCATTAATGGGCGGACCTTTGGGCAGAAGTTTAATTTTAAGCAAAAATCTTTTGGAAACGGCGATAAAGGCGGATGATTCAGTTTTAGTCGAAGAAAAAAATAAACATCATAAATCAGCGGCGAAATATTCTGTAGGATTTTATCAAATTATTTTTGCAATGGGCGCTGGAACAATTTTTTCAGAAGTTTTGACAAAGTCGGGAATGACGTTTCCAATTTACATTGGCGCAATGATTGTGGCGGCGCTGATGAGAAATTACAGCGAATTTTACGGCAAGTTTAAAGTTCACATTGGCGAAATTAGCGACATAGGCGGAATATGTTTATCAATTTTTTTAGGGATAGCGATGATAACGCTAAAACTTTGGGATCTGGCGGCGTTAGCAATTCCGCTGATAATTTTACTTTTGGGACAAACAATTTTTATGTTTTTGTACGCGCGATTTATAATTTTCAACGTAATGGGGCGAAATTACGACGCGGCAATTTTATCGGCTGGAACTTGTGGCTTTGGAATGGGCGCGACGCCGAACGCTATGGCAAATATGCAAGTTTTGACTACAAAATTTGCGCCGTCGGTTAAAGCGTACCTTTTAGTGCCGATAGTCGGAAGTATGTTTGCCGATTTTATAAACAGCGTGACGATAACATTTTTCATAAATTTTGTTGCTTAATGAGTAAAAATTTTGTGAGTTGAAATTATATTGAACAGGTAGAGGAAAGATAAAAATCCCGCAAAAAAACTCCGTCGCATATTTACTTCGTGGAAAATTTCAATAAAAATTAATGGTCACATTGAAATTTCCTTGACAACTTTATATTTAACGCAGTAAAATTTTTCCTCAAAGTTTTTTGAAGGGAGTATTTAACGTGCGGAAAAATTTTCAAAAAAATTTTTTTAATGTGCAAAAATTTGCAGTTAAGCTATGCTACAATAAAAACATAGTCAGCAAAAAATTTTCGGCAAAGTGAAAGGGCAGGTGCAGGGATGTTTTATTATAGATTTCAATTAACTTATGATTGTGATGATGATTCAAATCTTTCAGCGATAGCGGCGTTGGACAATGTGTCGCGTCGTGAATGGCGCTACCATGTTGCTGAATTTGCATCTGGACTTAGCGATGAAAATTTTGGCGGCAAGATGACTTTCATAGCTTATCGCGCTAAGCCAAATAATTTTTTAATGTTGGTGTCAGCTGATGACATTCAACCATTAAATTCCACGAAGATAATTAAAAGAATTGAAAAATATCTTGCCGAACAAGCTGAACAAGGCGAATACATTATGGAAGACGTTAAAATTTCCCGCCTTGAAGAAATTACCACGACGCAGTTTGCTAAAATTTGTGACCAAGCTAACCGCTCCGATTACGTGCAAGATTATTATAGAATCGTCGACGCTACTGGCATAAATTGTTTGAATAACGACAACTTCAAATTAAGTGAAAATATTTGTAGCGATAAAAAACTTAGCTACACGGCGGCGAAAAATCGCGCGGCGAAACTTTTGGCAGATACAACTTTCTTTGATGAACTTGACAGAATTTACGCTGGAGAAAACGCCAAGCATTTTTACGGACAACCAGTTCACTATAAAATTGTAGCTGGCAACAGTAAATCTTCGCAGGCGTTAGCAACGTTGCTTGCAAATGCGCTTTATATGAATAAACGTTTGACGAGTCGGCGCATTAACTTTTTCACAAGCATAACGGAAAATTGCTACTACGAAGACGATTTTGAAGGACTTGTACGCAATGCGGCTGGCGGCGTCGTAGTCATTGAGTTAAGCGGCGAACGCGTGAGAAGTGGACAATTTGCCTACGCTTACGAAGAAGTTGTAGACTTCATAGCGGAAAATGTTCGTAGAAACTGCCGCAATACGTTATTCATCTTCGTTGAGATTGTCAATCGTCCAGGATTTTCTCCGCAACTTATCGCTAAACTTCAAGACGATTTACATTTAATCGAATTGCAGGAAGGCGCGGGCAATCGTGATGAAGCGTTGGTTTATCTGAAAAATTTAATGGAAAGTTCCGAAATGGCGGACGTTTACACGGACGCGGAACTTTTGGAAGCGATGGGCGACAAGTTGACCTTCCGCGCGTCAGATATTTATCAAGTGCAGGAAAAACTTTACAGCAACGCGCTGAAAGATAAAAGTTACCCCGCCTACCGTGAAGTTGATAGAATTGCCGTGAAAGTTGATGCTAAAGACGGCGACGCTTACAAGGAACTGCAAAATTTAATTGGCTTGACGGAGCAGAAAGATTTAATTGAACAAATTTTAGCCGCGCACCGCGTACAGAAAATGCGGCTTGACTTTGGACTTGATAAGCAAAAGGCGTCGTTGCATATGTCGTTCACTGGCAATCCTGGTAGCGCAAAGACGACGGTATCAAGGCTTATTGCGTCGATCCTTAGTAAGGAAGGCGTGTTGAAGTCGGGACGTTTCGTCGAATGTGGACGCGCAGATTTAGTTGCAAAATACGTAGGCTGGACGGCTAAAGCAGTTCGTGAAAAGTTCAATGAAGCACGCGGCGGCGTACTGTTCATTGATGAAGCTTACGCGCTTTCAGACGGCGAACATTCAACTTTCGGTGACGAAGCTATTCACACGATTGTACAGGAAATGGAAAATCACCGCGAAGATGTCATTGTAATTTTTGCTGGCTATCCCGATAAGATGAAAGAATTTCTTGACCGTAACGAAGGCTTGAGAAGTCGAATTGCCTTTCACGTCAACTTTCCTGACTACAACGCGGATGAATTGGTACAGATTTTGAAGTTAATGGCGTCGAAGAAAAATTATAATCTTGACGACGAAGTTATTGCGCACTGCAAGAAAATTTTTAAACGCGCCGCTGGAAAAAAGAATTTTGGTAATGGTCGATTTGTCCGCAACCTTTTAGAGCAAGCGTCTTTGAAACATGCACGCCGAATTATTCGCGAACACAAAGACGGTGAAGTTACGAAGGAAGATTTGTTGACTTTCAAGGTAGATGATTTTGAAGTCAACGTCGATAAAACGTACAAGGAAGATAAATTTTTAGGCTTTAAATTTAAAAGTTAAAAATTAAAAATTACAGATTAGTCTCAAAGTTTTTCATAAAAAATAGCCGCAAATTTCTAAACGAAGTTTGTGGCTTATTTTTTTTACAAAATTTTAGATCGTATTGATTAAGTAGAATTTTTTATTTTATTTTTTTAAATCTACTTTTTTCTTTTGGCGCAAATTTAGTTAGTAGTGAGTAGTCAGTAGTTAGTAGTTAGTAATTTAAACTGTTCGCCGCTTTCTTGTGTTCCCCAGCGTCCAACTCCACAAGGCGCTGAAATGCCGCGAAGTACCACCATTTTTTCTACTTTGAATTGATTAATTATTCAACTCTGCCTAGTCTGCGGAAAATTTTCAATCAAGTTTATAATGTTTGCCCTTAATGCCTGCCGCGTCCATAATCAATTTTTCATACAGCGCAAAAACTTCTTGGCGGCTACGCGTTTCGCCTTGCGCCTTTGAGTACTCATAAAATTTGTCCATAGTCTTTTTAAATTCGTCGGACATGGGCAACCCGTTAGAAAATTTGTAACCGCCTTTGTAAGTAGCCAAAAAAATCATCCTTTCTAAAAAAATAATTCTGCATTCTTAATTCTTAATTCCTAATGACGCGCCATTGGGTGACGATAATTCCCGCCAACATCAATATGCATCCAAAAATTTCACGTCCGCTCATAACTTCGCCCAAAAGTAGCCAGCCTGATAACGCGCCGAAAATTGATTCAAAACTCATCAAAATTGCCGCCGCCGAAGGTTCAGCGTACTTTTGCCCATAAATTTGCAACGTGAACGCTACGCCCGAACTCATTACGCCGCCGTAAAAAATTGGAAATGCCGCGTTTAAAATTGCGTCCCACGACGGATTTTCAAAAATCGTCATAGCTATAAAACTTAATATCGCCGTCACGAAAACTTGACTTGTTGAAAGGTCTATCGTGTCAACTTTTTTTGCGAATCTGTCAACAGCTAAAATTTGCAACGTCCAAAATACCGCGCCGATTAGTAAGAGGAAGTCACCGAAATTTATTGTAAGCTCTTCACTTATCGCCAAAAAGTACAGACCTGTTATCGCTAGAAATGCGCCAATCCAATTTTCCGTACGAATTTTTTTGCCGAGCCATTTTGAAACTAACGGCACAAAAATTATGTAAAGGCACGTTATGAATGCCGCTTTGCCAGCCGTCGTGTAAACCATTGCTACTTGCTGAAATGAACTTGCCGTAAATAAAAATACTCCGCAGAAAATTCCCGCCAAAAAGCCACGTCCATATTTGCCAGCGCGACGATCTTTTAACCTTTCAGCGTGCGTGAAGTACATAACTACAATCATTGCTAAAAAGCCGATAAAATATCTTGACGCCGCGTAGGAAAATGGTCCGAGTCCGTCCATTCCGCTAATCTGCGCGACAAATGTTGTTCCCCAAAAAAATGATGCACCAAGTAACATTAACGCGCCGCGTAATTGCATTTTATACGTCCACCTTTACTTGTATTTGAAAAATTTTTATTGGCTGTTGCGGCAGGGGTAGTTACGCATTACCTTTGCAAGTGGTTAGCCAAACGTAGATAAAATTATTTCTTACTTTTAATCGGCTTTATTATTATATCACTAATTTCAGAACTATAATAAAAAATTTCAACTGCGTCATGGTAAATTTTTTCTTCAACCTCCTCTTACGAATCAGTTTCAATCGTTGTAACATAAATTTCAAACTTCATATTTTTAAATCCCCTTTGCGAAAATACTCAACGCTACATAATTAATGATTCTAACAACGCTTTCTATTTTTATCGTTGACTTTAGCGTAAAGTTCTTGCCGCGCCGATTCGTCGTAGTCGATAATCTCAAGACGAGTAATACAACACGCAATAACATTAGCGAGTGAAACAGCTTCAATGACAGGCGACCTCATTACCGCATATTGATACGATTCTAAAATTTCAAGGCGCGTAATGCAACAGGTTATAACGTCGACAAGTTCTTCTGCCTCGTCATCTAGAACTTTTTGAAAATAACACAAAAAACACTAAAATAAAATCTTCAAAGTAGATATGGTCTGTGATATAATTTTCTTGAAACTTTAACATTTTTTGTTGTCAGTTTCTTATTTTTATACTCTCACAATGAGTTACAATAAGATTATATTAGAATTGGCGTCGAACACGTCATAAAGAAAATAAAAAGTTTTCGGATTTTTTCTGGGGAGTGTCAATAGTTTTGTGTAAGTGTGAAAAACGGTCGTATTTGTCAAACAAAGTAGCCATACGGTCATCAAGCAAAAGTTTGCTACGGTACGCTCTGTCCACTTTCGATAAAATTTTGTTATCCTCAAGTACAAGGCTTTGAAAATTGCGTCCTCATTGGAGAAGACCCTGATTTTAGTTACCTTGCGAAATCCCGAATTTATAGCGTTGGTAGTGTACATTATTTTGCCAAACAGAAACAGCGCCGAGATAAAAAAACTCTCAAATCAATATAACGTTGAACTACAACTTTTTGGGAAAATAGATTTGGCGCTTTGTCCAGACACGCTGTCCAAAATCCAATTTCTTCAACGCCTTTCGTCAAAAATCTGCATACAGAAATAGTATAAACGGCGCAATCTCTGCGCGACGCCAATTAACCTAAAAGGCAGTCAACCAAAATGAAAGGATATAAGTGTTTAAGGAGGCAATTCTGCCATTTCTGCGACTGATTCGGGCTTATATTCGGTGATAATGTCATTGGCAATTTTCATTGCGGCGGGATTTCTTTTTGTCCTCAAATTTTTCACTCCCATAAAAAACAGTTTGCATAAATTACTTACACAAACTTTTTTACACTACCCTAAAGATTTTGAAATAACGCCAAAATCAGTGGTGGCTATGATTAAAATTTATCATACTCTACTTAAACGCTTGTGAATACTTTTTCTAAATATTTTTCCACTTATTCTCCCATTTCCTTGAAATATTCTGAGCCACCTGCAGATTACTCTGCCTATAAACTTTTATTTCATAGCTGTTACTTTATCTTCTCTCAGTACTTCCAACATCTTCAGCACTGATTATAATGTTACGTCCAGTTTTTCTATCGCTACACAAAATTTTTTTCTATTCTAAATTTTCTCTTACCGACTACTATAGGCAGACAACATTATTATCCAGCTCATTTTAAAGAATTCCTTCAAAGTGATAAATGCAAAAATTTATTTCAAGAAATTTTTGACTCAAAGAAAGGTTATCTTTATAAAATTTTTGAAAAGGCTATCTTTATAAAATTTTTGAGGACGATGGTATTCAATTTTTGGACAGAGAAAATTTTTACAAAAAAGCCGCAAACGTGGAAGATTCTTTATCTGCGTTTAGCCTAGGAGAAATTTATCAAAAAGCGGCGTAATCCCCCTAGCTTTAGCTATGGGGATATAAGCCGCAAACTTTGACTTTAAACTTTCTTTGCTATATCATATGTTTGTAGCAAAAGAGGTGAATTTCAATGTACTTGACACAAACAAATTTGATTCGCGAGCTTTCCAAACGTGAATATTTTAAACTTCGTATGATGTGTTTTTTCAGCAAAAATCTCTACAATGTCACGTTGTATAATATTCGTCAGTATTACTTTGTAGAGAAA
>JAFSUE010000143.1 GCA_017445435.1 Selenomonadaceae bacterium
GTGAAGTTTTTCCCCTGCTTTTCGTCATTCATCTGCAGAAAATTTTTCTCCCCCTACCTGTCATAACTTGATTTATACGCTATGTCACGCGGTTTAAATCGTCACGTCCCAAAATACTTTGCACTGATTTTTCCCTAGCCATAAAATTTTAAGCCGTCAGATTCGATTTAAGCCGCCAAAATTTTAAAACGCGATAACTTTATCGCGCCATTTTCCAAATGCCCGTATTCGCCCGTATTTGCCCCTAAATCGAATTGCGCTTTTTTTCGCTACAATTTTGCACGTTGCAGTAGCTAAAAATTAAAAAATCTCCTACCGTGAAGATAGGAGAAAAAACTGTTACGCTGGAACTATCGCTATTTTTTTGCCTAACGGCTCTAACAATTTTTGTAACGTTATCAGTGTCGGAAATGAATTTCCGCTTTCTATTCGCGCTATTGCTGATTGTTTTATTCCGCTTAACTTTTCCAACTCGTATTGACTTATGCCACGTTCGCGGCGTGCTTTTATCATTTCAAGCATTATCGATACTCTTAAATCGCTTGCCGCATTTTCAGCTGGTGTAAAAATTTCTTGCCGCGCATCTTGCCAGCTACTTCCTACCGCGCTATTCTTATTCATTTTCAAGCCCTCTTTCCTTTAAATCTGCTATTTCTCTAAACGCTCTTTCTATTTCACGTTGCGGCGTCTTTTGCGTTTTCTTCACGAAATGATGAAGTAATACAAAACTGTCTTCTACATACGCTACAAAAAATATTCTATCACGCGCTGGTCTTAACTCCCACAATTCCCCTTGTATGTGTTTAATGTACGGCTCTCCTGCCGCCTTCCCTTCCATACTCAAAACTTGGATATAGTCATTAATTTTTGCCGCTCGTTTCTTATCTGCTTGATTTTTGCTATTATGTAATTTTTCTATAAGTTCCCGCGCAGGTTCATTTCCTTGCCTGTCACGATAAAAATTTATCTGATACATTTCTTTCACTCCTAATAAATGATAACTTTTTTGTTATTAACTGTCAATCTGCAGACTTAACTTTTTAGATTTTCCGATTGACACTTTGTCTTTAGCCCGCGCAGATTTGCCACGTTTCAACGTTAAGGTTAAGTTACTGATTTTTTTTCCGTCTAAAGACTTGCTGGCGGTCGTATTCGCCCCGCATTGCCTATACCCCGTTGGAAGTACCTTAACGCCCCTGTCTATCACTCTTTTGACGCCCGTATTTGCCATTTAAGCCCCTCGATACTATTTACTCCCTTTTTGAGATAAAAAAATCCTGCCGTCTAGTAGCAGGACAATTTCTTTATGGCGTTTATGGCGCGTCGGTGCAATGAAAAAATATGTGATTCGCTGTACTTCAGCGCCACCGCGATTGTAGAAAAATCTTCCAAATGCACATAACGTCTAATCAGCAAACTTTGTTGAACTGCCGATATTTCCAACTGATATATTTGTTCAATCAAATCTGCGCGGCAGTCAATCAAATCATCTTCCAACGTCGACAATTCATTTTCGGCGTCAATTTTCGCCGCCAGCAATTTTGAAATTCTATCAACGCCGCGATTTTTCGTTTTTGACATTTTTGGCAAGCCGTCATTTATCGGTGTTGGTGTTAATCGGATCAGCGCGTCTTTCAGATTTTCTAACTGCGCTTTCAAGTCACAAATTCTTTTGGACAACGTTTTCACTTCGTGCAGTTCGTCAAGCGTCATTTTCAACACTCCAACTTCACAACGTCAAGCAGTCAATTTCTGCGCGAATGCTAGTTTTTACTAGTAACTTTGCCGCCGTGACGGTTATTCCCCGTTGTGAATAGCCCGCTTGCCGCGCAGATTCGCTTGCATTTCCCGTTTGTATATATGCGTCCACAAATCGCTTTTGCCTTTCCGTCATTTTCGACACTTTCAGCCCTCTTTTCATCTCCATAAATTTACTAAATTTTTGTCGCTTTTTCAAGATAATTTAAAAAATTCGCGCGGCGCCCCCAATTTTTTTTATTTTTACTACCAGCAAAGAAAGGTTACGCGCTTATCTGCCGAATTTCCGTGACGCTAATTTCCGCTATTGCGCCAAAATCATCAATCCCCCCTTTTGCTAGTATTGTCGGCTCGAATTACCACAACGCTAAACTTTAGCCGAAAGGCTTATCTCCAAATTTTCAGCTCGAATTTCTATTAACTTAACTTTAGCTGAATAGCTAAGTCCACAAAAATAACGCGTTTTTCTGGTGTCGGTAGGCAACGCCGCCCAAAAGCGGGCGTTGCCGTTACCGCTATTTAGTTTATGGGGTCTAAATAGTATAAGCAAAAAAGCCTGTGGCGTGAAAAGTTAGTCCACATCTGGCTAAAACCCTAAAAGTCAAAACGTTAATTGTCTACAGAATGACTATAGCTTGTCTACAGAATGACTATAGCTAGACGGTGTCTAGACTTCGAGCTTATTTTCAGAATATTTCCGTGAAAATTAGATGAAAGATTAAAAATTCCTGCAAACAAAAAAGCAAGGATAGCCCTTGCTAAAATCCTGAAAGTTAAAACGTCGAAATGAAGGGAAAAAAAGGTTGTGAATTGTTTAACAAACTTAATAGGAAAATTTAACTCCATGAAATGAATTTCCGCGCTTTAAAACTTCAAAATCATTGATGAATTCTTGCTTTTTTAAATGCTCGAAGAATTTCACAATGTATTCGCGGCGGCGTCTTATTATTTCTCGGTTAGTGGTATTTTCGACGCGGCATTTTTTGAACACGTCATTAAACGTTATTGTAGGATATAACTGTTTATGTAGCTTTATTTCGCAGATTCGGCGAATAATATATTTTTTCATAGTGATAATAAGCGGCGTATTATTCATATATGGAACATTTAAAAGTTCGTGAGGATAGCGGATAACTTGACTTTTAGCGTCGGCAATGTCGAAAAGCGGCGAATTTTCTTTGAAAAAAATAACGTCTTGAACTTCCTGCCCGTTAATTTCGGCGTCGACAATCTCAGCTGATATTAAGTTGGATTCACGCAAAGTCAGTTTGTTTCCGTCTTTGTCGGTGTACTTCATTTCTGCAAGTGATTGATTCAAGCCGCTAAAGTCGACAATACGCCCCCTAAGATTTTTTAAGGCTTTAATAATGGCGTCACGCTGATTTTTGCGAATCATAATTCCCGCTTGTCCAACTTTGCCGATTAAAGCACGGAAAATAATGTTGACGGTAGTATATTTATTTCCTGCCAGATATTCACTAATGACGACACCTAAGACAGCCCTGTCAAATTCATCAAGCGGCATATCGTTTTCATAATCTTTAGCATTTTGGATACTGTAACTGCTAGTAATGCTAGTAATTTCGCCTTTGCGCCCTTTGTGCTTATGAGATTTTTTTTCAGTGATTTTGCCGCGTCTTTGTCCGTCGACAAAGGATTTAAAATCATCATCATTAAGATTGAAAAGTAGCTTAATAAATGCGTCATTTGGTTCAACGCATTCAAAGGAGGGTATAACTTGCACTTTCAAGGTATTCAAGATTTTTTCGGCATTGCGGGCAATTTTTTCTTTTGACGCAGATTCAATATCTTTCGTAGATTCAGTGTTTTTCGACGTAGATTCAGCGTCTTTCAAAGATTTTTTGTCGCAGACTTGATTGTCACATTTGGCTTTTTCTTCGGCTTGCTGATTAAGCAGTTGTGTTTTCAAATGTTTAGCCATTTTTAAATTTCCGTTTTTCTCTTTAAGCTCTTTTTCCAGTGTCGCTATTTCGCTATTTAGCTTGCACATTTCGGCGTTTAAATCGGCGTTCAAATCTTTGCTAGCGTCGATAATCGCCAAAATTTCATTTACCGTAGCGCCATTAGCCCGCGCAGATTTACTTTCAGTCAAACTTTTTTTTTCTAAATCGCTTAACTTTTCGCTAAGTTGGGATTTACGCCCCGTCAAATCTTCAAGAGTTTTTTCAATTTCTTTAATTCGCAGTGGAATTTCTTTGATACAGACTTGCAATTCGGCAAGCGTCATATCGTGTAAATTTTTCATAAAAACACCCCTAAAAACTTAAAAAAATTGCCCCAACTCGAAAGTTAGAAAGTTAGAAATTCCCAAATTGGGGCAGTAGATCATCAATCAAAAATTTTAAAATCCTTCGTTATCGGCGTCGCTATCAGAATCATCAACAATAAAATCAGCGTCGCTAATCTGCTCGGCGTCGGTAGTGGAACTTTCGCAAAAATCCTTGTCGCAGGGTTTAAAATAATCGTGTGCAGAAAAATAATGAAAGTAGCAGTCATAGTTATTGCCTTGCCGATTCTTCAAACATCTCATTTCAATTTCGCGCGGTTGAAGGCGTTTTGCCTCCTCAATTTTTTCACGAATAGGCGATTTATCGCCAGTTAAATTTAGTGTATTGACAACGTTTAACTGCAAAGCCCAAACAACGTCGGCAGAATATTCAATGTTGCCAGACTCTTTGAAGGATTCAAAGGAGGCTTGTTGACAGTAATTCGAGCGGTTAAAGGAGGAAATAACAATGAAGGTAGTATTAGTTTCACGCTGAAAAGTTTTGAGTTTATGTACAATATCATCAATTTTCGCCTTGTCGGTAATTAAGCGTCTATCGTCGGCGGCGGGAATAATCTGTAAATAATCAATGACGACAACAGGGGCTTTACCTTTAGCCTTGCAGTAAGGTTTAAGCAACTTTAATAATTCATCAACGTTTTCATCACGAAATTCAAAGATATGGACGGCCGGAAAATCTTCACTTTGCGCTAAGTCTATAATGCTTTTTAAATCTTCAGGACAAGCGCCCCTGCGAATATCGGCGGCAGTTGGCATTGCGTTTTTATTTTTAGCGGCTAAAAATACTTCCCGTGCTAAGGTCTTGCTATACAGTTCAAGACGTGACATTTCATAGGAACAAAAAATGCAGGTTTCGCCGCGCCTTGCCAGTTGGTGTAAAAGTTGCCAGCAAAAAGTTGTTTTGCCAGTGGCGGGAGTTCCTCCCATTACGTAAAGACCGGGCGAAAAAATTTGTTGTTCGTCGATATTAGAAAAGCCAGTCCGCCGTGAAACGTAAAGTTTGTTTTCTTTAACCAAATTTTCAAATTCGTTATTGAAAAAATTGTGTTGGTTAATAATTTTTGGCGGTTCAACCGTACTTTCAAAACTTTTGAGAAAATTTTCAGTATCAGCAACAAGCGCTTGAAAATCAGTTGTAGTATCAGACGCCTTGTCAGCAAGATTTTTTCCAAAAATGGCAAGTTGGCGCATTAATGATTTTTCCTTAATTTTCTGCGCGTAAGGCTCAGCGTAAGCGTTGGTGTAGGCATTGTCGCCGATTGAAAGTACAATGTTCAAGCCCGCCTTGTCCAAATCGGAAAAACCGCGCGAATCAACATTTCCGCGCATTTCTTCAATCAGTGATAAAATGTTAGGAACAATGCCGCGCCCGCGCAGTGCTAAAATATTTTTATAAATAATTTGGTGCTCTTTGTGAAAAAAATCGTCGGCATTCAGAATACTAGCAACTTGCGGAATTGCCCCGCCCTCTTTCAAAAGCAACATTCCCAAAAGTTCAATCTCCATATCGGGAACTTTAGGTGTTTTGTCCGTGTCGCCCGTTTGCAGTGATTCATTTTTGCCTTGATTTTCAATTCTGTTTTTGTTAAAATTTTCCATAATGTGTATGCTCCTTTCTGTTGTGTAACAAAAAAATCTGTTGAATTGTTACATACTGCGTCTTGAGAAAAAGAAAAATTTTCTCCACGCTTTTTTGATTGTTTAGGTATGTTGAGTGTAGCACATTTCAGCGCGTTTTGCTAGTCACGCCATACCAGCCGTAATGCGGCTTTTTTTGTTGTCGACGTCGACACCGATATTGTAAAACTGCTTGCTTGTATGACGGCGAAAAGTCGCTAGGTAGACGCCCGCCAATAAAAGATTTAATCTGAATTTCCTCGTAGCGCGTTTTGTTGCTTGCAGGATTTATGACGTTGAAAAATTCGTCGGTAGTCAACGGCAGGTCTTGAACTTTCAATAAACTTTTAGGAATTGTCATTATTTCGCCCCCTTTCAAAGGAAATTTTACTGCGCGGAAAAATCTATAACGCAATAGCCCGTCAGACTTCGTCATATACATTGCACTTTCAAAATTCCGCGCAGATTCAGTGATTTAAATTTCGTCGGTAAGTTTAACTTCGTCGACAACCAGCATAATTTGCGGCGAATCAGCAACCGCCTTTTTTACGTGCAAGTCTACAATTTGTGAATCATCTTTCCAGATAACGCCGTTACAAGCGTCCAAAATGCCTTTTGCCAAATTATCACAATCGCCGTAACGTTTGCTTGACGCGCCCTGTTTGAATTTCGACGCCGCGCGATAAACTGTAATGTCAACTTTCAGTGTATCAGTCATTAAATCGGTGTCGGTATGGAGTAAAGCGGCAAAATCTTTTTTGAATTTAGCGCATTGCGGCGGATCATATGCCCTGCCGTTACAAAAACGCGGTCTTTGTTGGGGTACGGCGTCAATCGGAATTGTAAATTTCATTTGCACGGTGAATGGCAAAATTGGCTTGACGATAATTTTGGTTTGAAATATCGTATGGCGGCAAATTTTATGGCAGTTGCAGAACGTTTTGGAAATGTGCATTCGAATGCACATTTGAATCAGACGCAGATGATACAAATGCTGGTGCTTCCTGAAGGTGAA
>JAFSUE010000144.1 GCA_017445435.1 Selenomonadaceae bacterium
GTTATGGCACGTCGTTTAATGGACTTGCGGCACTACTTGCAATGCTGAACAGTTGCGCGGCAGGAGTTTCAGTAGTCAACATTGATAACGGATTCGGTGCGGCAGTCGTAGCCAGCAAAATTTTAGGAGTTAGTAAGTAGTAAGTAGTTAGTAGTTAGTAGTGAGTAGTTTAACATTACGCATTCCGCATTCCTAATTACGAATTAAAAAAAGTCGCTTTCGCGACAACTTCAAAGTTATTTCTTTACAAAAAATTTTTCAGCAACTTCGTCGGGAATCGTGTATTCGCCTAGAGCGTTTACGTGCCTTGAACCAACGCCATGAAAATCACTACCGCCGCCAACCGCTAAATTAAACCTTTTCGCCATACTCAAATATTTTTGAACGTCCAACGGTTTATGCGTAGGGTAATAAACTTCGATAGCGTCAACCTTTCGGCAAATATCTTCAACTAATTGATCGTCTCCAACCAGACCAGGATGGGCAAGCATTGCCTGCCCGCCAGATTGTCTGATAACGTCAACAATTTCATCGACTGTCGGGAAGTAACGCGGCGCATAAGCAGGTTTACCTTTGCCAAGCATTTTGTCGAACGCTTCACGTATGCTTACAAACGCGCCCTTCTTCACAAGTGCTCTAGCAATATGAGCCCTGCCGATTGACCTGCTACTACCCGCTACCTGCAAAACTTCTGCTTCACGTATGTTGTATTTTTTATCCTGCAAATTTTTTATTATCTCGGTGAATCTAGTCCAGCGTGCCTCTGTTATGTCGTTTATCATATCGGACAACGCGCCGTCGTAAATATCAATGTTATAACCAACAATGTGAACGTCGTGATCGGGATTTAAAGCGCTAAACTCAATACCAAAAATAATTTTCAAAATTTTATCTGGGTAAAGCCCATTTTCGTAAAGATACTTGACACCGTCAACAGTGTCGTGGTCAGTGATAGCAAGATATTTTAAGCCGATGGCTTTTGCTGTGTCTAAAAGTTCCTCTGGCGATAAACTTCCGTCAGAAAAATTTGTGTGCGTATGCAAGTCACTTGCCATAATCTTACCTCACTTTGAAGTGGGAAAATATAAATTTAAAACTAAATTAATCTCCCAAATTAACGCGGCTCAACGATAAGCTTAATTGCTGTACGTTCATTGCCGTCAATTTCAATGTCCGTGAAGGCGGGGACACAAATGAGATCAATACCATGTGGCGCGACAAATCCTCTTGCAATGGCTACTGCTTTAACCGCTTGGTTCAATGCACCTGCGCCAATAGCCTGCATTTCTGCTATGCCGTTTTCGCGAATCACTCCCGCTAGAGCGCCTGCCACAGAATTGGGATTAGACTTAGCCGATACTTTCAGGATTTCCATAACTAACACCATCCTCTCTTGTTGCATACGTTACAATTTTTCCAGTTTTCGGTTATGTTAATTCTTCAAGTACAGCAAAATTCCTTCACTTGACTGTTGATTTTTTGAATTGGATATAACAAACTTGAAACCGTTACCCTTAAAAAATTTAAGGAAGTTCCATTTTCAACTTAATGAAATTAAAGTTATTCTTCGTGAATCTGAATCCTTTCAATGCTAGTTGCCGTGTTAGTTTTGTCGTCAATATCGATAATTGCCGCGCAGTATATTCTAGGCGGGTCTTCAGCAACTTCAAATTTCACTGGACGGCAGCTAATAAATTTTTCAATGACAGATTCAATTTTTATGCCGATAACGGAATTAAGCGGACCGACCATTCCCAAATCTGTCATGTACGCCGTACCTTTCGGCAAAATTCTTTCGTCAGCCGTCTGTGTATGTGTATGCGTACCGACAACAGCGGTTACTCTGCCGTCAAGGAAGTAACCCATAGATATTTTTTCAGACGTAGCCTCCGCGTGAAAGTCAACTAAAATTATGTCACATTCGCGCTTAAGAATTTTTAAAATTTCCTCTGCGCGGGTGAA
>JAFSUE010000145.1 GCA_017445435.1 Selenomonadaceae bacterium
ATAAATTCAAACGCTATGATTGACTACGTTAATAAACTTTCCAACGCTGATTTTAATCAAACAATTAAAACGTTGGAATTGATAATTGTACGTTTTAAAACTAATCGCAATTAGCAAAATTCTTTTCTGAGTCTATGAAACAAAAAATCGTTTATCAACACGAAGGAGGGGTAATTAATGGATTTTGAATCTATAAATTCTGCGAATCTTGAATTAATGGATAGTAAAAATTTTACTTTTGAAGATAAGCTGGAATTGTTTAATCTTAAAAAATCTGAACTTTATTTAAAGCTAAATGAAATCCACGATAGACTTCAGACTGCGCGAAAAAATGGCGCGTCTAAAGAGGAAAGTTTAGCTATAGTTAATGAAGGAAGAAAAATTTCTGATGAAATTGACGCGATAACTCCTATAATTCAAATACTGGAAAAAAAACGTAAAACGCAGGAATACGAAGAAATGCGGGCTAAAAGACGCGAGGAGGAGGAACTTAAACGTAAAGCAGATGAAGCGGCAAAACTTGAAAAGCAAGCACGCGAAAAAGAATTTTGGTTGAATATTGAATCTAAGATGAATAACCGAATTGCTAACGTTGCAGATAAAATTTTGGATATTCTCAAAGTGCAGATTGTACCGTCTACTGAATGCGTTGAAATGAATGACAAATTTATTAAAATTCTTTTCAACTATAGCGAAAAAGATTTTGAAGCGCTAATCGGCGGCAAGGCAGATAAAATTATAGAGAAAAAAGCAGGTACTCACAAAGGCAAGAAAAAAGAGGCTATTAAAAGCCCGTATAAACTTAAAAACGCTACAGGGTACGAGGACACAACGCCGCTTGATGAATTTGACCGCGCCGTTTTAGGCGTCATTGCTAGCGAATATTTGGCGGGCAATCGCTATACTACCGTCAACATTATTTTCCGCGCTTTAATCGGTAAAGTTGGGGAAGTTGGTATTTATCCTAATAAAAATCAAAAAGAATCAATTATTCAAGCCGTTATAAAACTTATGGCGTGTATTGGTGACTTTAGCGGCTTTTCTGAGTCTTTTTCAAAAATGCACTATACAGACAAAAAAGGCAATGAATTAAAATTTCGTAGTGCAAGTTTGTTATCTGCAGTCATTGTTGACGCCAAAATTAACGGGCAAGTTATGGACGGCGTGATTTATTTCAAAAACGATTTACAACTTTTTATTATCGCCGACGCTAAAAGCCAAATTATACGCTATAATCACGAACTTTTAAACGTACCGAATCAGAATAACACACCGCGCATTATCGCTATTAAAAAATATGTTATTCGCCGTATTTGCGAGATTAAACTTCATAAGCAGTTAGTTCCTACCATTACTTTCAATGACGTTTTCAAAAAGGCTAGGATGGAAAATAGCACGCGCGATACTAAGAGGGACGCTAGAAACAATATTATCAAACTTTTTGAACATTTGAAAGAGCAAAATTTCATTACCGATTTTGAAATTGTCCAGCGTAAAAATTCTTTTAGCGGGGTCAAATTCTCCTATTAAATTTTTGCATACAAGCATAGCAAATTATACCGTCATTCGACGGTTTATCAGATTAGTTTGTTATAAATTTCACAACTTAAATTCGGAGAAAATTTTGTACCGCTTTGACGTTTAATCTTTTAGGCTTTTATCGGCATTGTACATAGATATTCGGCTTGCAGGAATACAAGCCTTTTCAGTCAAATTTCACAGAAATATTCTGAAAATAAGCTCAAAGTCTAGACGCCGTCTAGCTATAGTGATTAACATACGGGGCTATAGTGATTAACATACGGGGCTATAGTGATTAACATACGGGGCTATAGTGATTAACATACGTTGCAACGTCAAATTTTGCGCGTTTTAGCAAGGCGCAGTTTTACTTTTCGCGTCATAGGCTTTTTCTTTATACTATTTAGACTTCTTAAACTAAATAGTAAAAGTTGCGCAAAAAAATTTAAAATTTTTTGCGCAAAACTTTTACACCGAAAAAACCAATAATAGAAAATTTTTTCGTATATGCCTTGAATCAAGATTCAAGACATACACTCAAAAATTTTTAAAGAGCAAGAGGGATAAAAAGCCACTTAGAGCGGCTTTTTATCCTGTTGAGTAGTTAATAAAACGTACACGAACGAAAGGCGGAAAATCGGAATGATGGAATTGAAAATTTGTTGGAAGTTGAAGCGCGAAAAAGAAAACGTCGAAGAAAAGTTGAAATGCGTTGATGACAGCTTGAACCGAATGACGCCTTATCTTGACGGCTTGCCAAATGCAAAAAGCGCAGATGATAGACTGGCAAGGCTAATCGCTGAAAAGCTGGAACTGGAAAATCAGCTGGCGTCATTGAAAGAGAAATTAATTTCCGCGCAGGTGGAACTGATCGGCGGCGTGTTGAAAGTGAAAGGCTTGACAGTAGACGAAGAAAATATCTTGATTCGACGGTATGGATTTTGTGACGATTGGGCGGCAATAACGGCGGCAATGTGCTTTAGTGAAAATCACGTATTCAGACTGCATAGGCAAGCGCTGAAAAAGTTGTAGGTAGGGGGGCGTCAAGGTACTTTCAGCGGGGGTATGGCTCTGCGCGGCGACGGCGACGCCCAGCAAGTCTTTAGACGGAAAAAAGTATATGCACTTAACCTTAACTGTAACAGGGCGGAAATCTGCGCGGCGAAATGACAAAGTGTCAATCGGAAAATCCAAAAAGTTAAGTCTACAGACTTTACGGCTAAATGTGTAAATAGATAGACTTGATTTAGTGAACTTTGCAAAGGGGGGTAGGGAAAAAAGTTTTAAATGATAAAAAGTGCGAGCGCGTCCCCTTTAAATTTTGGGTAAAATCCCTAAAATTCGATTTAGGGGCAAATACGGGCGAATACAGGCATTGGGGAAATGGCGCGATAAAGTTATCGCGTTTTTTATTTTAGGCGGCTTAAATCGAACGTGACGAAGTCAAAAATTTTTGGCTAGGGAAAAATCAGTGCAAAGTATTTTGGGACGTGACGATTTAAACCGCGTGACATAGCGTATAAATCAAGTTATGACAGGTAGGGGGAGAAAAATTTTCTGCAGATGAATGACGAAAAGCAGGGGAAAAACTTCAC
>JAFSUE010000146.1 GCA_017445435.1 Selenomonadaceae bacterium
GCCGCGCTTATCCCAGAAGGTCAAGGCATTGAAAGTTTATTTCCGCGCAAACAGATTAACCACATAAAATTAATTAACGCGCTGATTCAAAATCTTTTTCAAACGACGATTAAAGGCACGCCGCAAAACTTTTTTAACGGCAAAATGGAAACTTTCTTAACATGCTTACATTTGACAAAGTACCTTAAAGAAAAATATCTTGAAGATACCGCCGCAAAATTTTTTGAAGAAGCCGCAATCAACGCTATTAACAGATCGCTTTATTCAGGAATGACTGCCGCTGATTTATTTTTGTTGCTTAGGGAAATGCCGAAAATTTTGCAAATGGATTATCCCGCCGTAAAAAATATTCGTGACCTCTGCATAAACTTTGTAAATCAAATTATGGTAACCTACCGTATGGCTAATCAGTGGCAAAAATTCACCGAATTAGATGACAAGTTGGAACTGCTGAAAAATTTTAAGTAATTGGAGGTAATATTTATGATTGACAAAGATTTATTTCCGTACAATCTCGCCGTCGTAGCCATTATGAAAAATGAAGAACCTTACGTTAAAGAATGGCTTGAATATCATCTTTTAATGGGCGTCGATCACTTTTACATTTACGATAACGGCGAAAGCGAAGAATTGAAAAAAATTCTTAAGCCGTACATTGATGCCGAATTTGTCACGTACACTCCCTATCCTGGCAAAGTCAGACAGATTGAGGCGTACAATAACGCGATTCAACGTTTCAGATTTGAATGCCGTTATATGGCTGTCATTGATGTTGATGAATTTATTTTCCCGAAAAATTCCTCGACAATAACAGAAATTATTGATTCGCATCTTGACGCCCCAACTAATTCGGCGGGCTTAGAAATTTGGATCATGCGTTTTGGCTCTAGCGGACATGAAAAAGCTGATTATACTAAAGGCGTTTTAGAAAGATTTACGCGCCGCGCAGAATTTCATGAAGACTCCATTAAGTGTATCGTTAATCCGCGCAGAGTAGATTTTTTCTGGACGACTCATTTTCCTTCATACTTTAGAGGTGTTAAGCCTGTAAGAGTTCATGAATATGAAATGGTGGTAAATCATTATCATGTAAAATCCCGTGAAGAATTTTCCCTTAAAAATAAGCGCGGACACGGCGTATTCAATAAAGAAGACCTTTACAACGATTTTGAATTTGAAGTCTACGACAAACAGGCAAACAACATTGTTGATAGAGACGCTTTAAAGTACAGAAACACTTTGCAAATTGCTATGACTTCAATGGGCGACACCATTGAAACGCTTATGGAATCCAAGAAGGTTGATTATAAAAAAATTTTCGGCAAACTTTCCGACGTTTTAACACCGACGCTAGACCCTAAACAACCGTTAAGTTTCTTTGATTATAAAATGGAGAACTATTTAATTTGCCTTAACTTGATTTTCAGTTGCAGAGAAAAAGAATTGATTGGCGATAAGGACGTAGAATTTTTACTGGAACATACAATTAACGCTATCGATAAATCCTTGCGTGCAAAATTTATCATTGCTGACGCCGATTTACTTTTAAATATGCTCCCTGAAATTTTGACGCAAACTCAATTCATTACTAAAATTCACCGTCAATTTTTTGAAAAGGTCATACTTGAATATAAACAGGCGTTGCAATTAGGAATTAAAGAAAATTCAGATCTGAAAGATTGGAGAAAAATTTCCGACTTGGAATACATTTTACGTATGCTGAAAAGTTTTGATGCTTATACGCAAAATTAATTGGGGTGAAAAAATTTGCGCCTGTACATTGCCGAAAAACCTAGTATGGCGCGTGAAATTGCCGCGTGCCTAAAAAATCCTAAAAAAGGTAAAGGCTACATTGTGACGGATGACGGCGTTGTCACGTGGCTAGTTGGTCACGTCCTGCGTCAAGTTGAGCCTGAAGCTTACGACGCGAAATATAAAATTTGGCGGCTTGAAGATTTGCCGATCATCCCTACCGCGTGGAAGTTGGAAGTTGACCCAAAAGTTGCTGAACAATTTGCTATCGTCAAAAATTTAATTAGCCGCGCAGATGAAATTGTTCACGCTGGCGATCCCGATCGTGAAGGTCAACTGCTTGTCGATGAAGTTTTAGATTTTCTTGGCAATAAAAAGCCTGTCAAGCGAATTTTGCTTAACGCTCTTGACAAGGCAAGTATTGTTTACGCGATTAATCATCTTGACGACAACGCAAACTTTTTCAACCTTAAGCAGTCAGCGCTTGCACGTTCCCGCGCAGATTGGCTTATCGGTATGAATCTTTCACGCGCTTATACTTTAGCCGCTCAACAATCTGGTCATCGTGATGTTTTTCCGATTGGCAGAGTTAAGACGCCGACTTTAGCGCTTGTTGTTCGACGTGAACGCGAAATTCAAAATTTTAAGCCGAAAGATTTTTATAAAATTTACGCGGAATTTAAACACGTCAACGGAACTTTCATTGCTATTTGGAAACCGAATGAAGATTATATCAAGTCCATAAATTCAACTGCGATTGATTCGGAAGGGCGCTTAGTCAGTAAAAAAGCCGTCGCGTACTTTCTCAAAAAATTTTCTGCTGAACCGCATGACGCCGTAATTACCGACCTTGCAAAAGTTAAGCGTAAAGAATCGCCGCCACTTCCATTTTCACTTTCAACTTTGCAAATTGCCGCTGGAAAAAAATTTGGCTACACGCCCCAGCAAGTACTTGACGCCGCGCAGAGTTTGTACGAAAAAAAATTTACGACTTACCCGCGCTCCGATTGTCAGTACTTGCCGCTAACTCAATTTTCCAACGCGCCGAAAATTTTAGCGCACCTTACAAATACTTCCGACGAAATTTTAAAGTGTCTTGTCGATAATGCCGACGCGAAAATTAAAAGCCGCGCTTGGAATACGTCGAAAGTTTCAGCGCACCACGCAATTATTCCTACCGTCAAGCCGATGATTGGCGGCGTAACTGAAATTGAATTTAACGTTTACAATCTCATTGCGAAAAATTACGCCGTCCAATTTCATCAACTTCACCTTTACGACGAAACAACCGTCACCGTCACGTACAAGGACGAAATTTTTTCTGTCCGTTCAAAAATGATTACGCAAAACGGCTGGCGGGATTTTTACGTTATGCCGAAGGCGAAAGATGATGACGAAGTTGAAAAAACTTTGCCGAATATGAAAAAAGGCGATCCCGTCACGTACGAAAACGCCGAAGTTAAAACTAGTACGACGGAAAAACCTGCGCGGTTCACGGCGTCAACTCTTGTTCAAGGTATGAAAGAAATTCACAAGTTCGTTAAAGATGTTGACTTGCGGAAAAAGTTGAAAGACGTTTACGGTATCGGTACGGAGGCTACACGCGCGGCGATTATTCAAGATTTAATCACGCGAAAATTTTTAACTGTTGGACGCGATAAGAAAAAAACTTTGCAACCGACTGAAAAAGCTTTCCTGCTGATTGACGCCTTGCCAGACGCTTTGACATACCCAGACGCTACGGCGATTTGGGAAGATAAACTTTATTTAATGTCAGACGGTAAAGGTACGCTGGAAGATTTTTTAAGTGGTCAAGCGAAATTTACTAAGGAACTCTGCGCGGCGGCAGTTGACGCTAAATTCAAACTTCCTGAAGGTACGCACCAATGCCCGCGCTGTAAAGTTGGCGTACTTGTCAAGCGCAATGGTAAAAACGGCGTCTTTTGGGGCTGTAGCAAATATCCAGCGTGTACGATGACTTGCAACGACATAAATGAATTAAGAATTAAGAATTCAGAATGAAGAATTATTTTTTGCTGAAACCTAAAAGCTAAAATGGGGGAAAATTTAATGGGTAGACTTTTTGGGACTGACGGTGTACGCGGTGAAGCTAATACCGAACTTAAACCAGAATTAGCGTACAGATTGGGACGCGCCGCCGCCTTGTACTTTGGCAAACGTTTTGAAGATAAGCCGAAAATTTTAATTGGTCGTGACACGCGAATTTCAGGCGAAATGTTAGAATCCGCGCTTATTACTGGCATTTGTTCAGCTGGCGGTCATGCAATTTCAGTTGGCGTTATCCCTACGCCTGGCGTTGCGTACCTTGTAAGAAAAATTCACGCCGTAGCTGGAATTGTTATCAGCGCGTCACATAATCCTTTCTACGACAACGGCATTAAATTTTTCGGCGGCAACGGCTATAAACTTCCCGACGCTGTCGAAGATGAAATTTCTGAAATTGTCTACCAAATGGCGCACGAAGATAAATTTCCACGTCCAACTGGCGCTAAGATTGGCGAAGTGGAATATCGAAAAGATTTTCTTGCTGATTACATCGACTTCGTTGCAAGTACGACAAGTGAACGTTTCGACGGTATGAAAATTGTTTTGGACTGCGCGAACGGTGCCGCTTACGACGCAATGCCGCAAGTTTTAAAACGTCTCGGCGCTGATTTAATTTTAATGGCTGACAATCCCAACGGCTTAAACATTAACGACGATTGCGGCTCAACTCACATTGAAAATTTGCGGCTGGAAGTTTTACGACGCCGCGCAGATATTGGCATTGCTCACGACGGCGACGCCGATAGATGCCTTTGCATTGATGAAAAAGGAAATTTGATTGACGGCGACCACATTTTAATTATGTGTGCAAAGTTGATGATGGACGTTGGGGCGCTCGTGAAAAATACCGTCGTCACAACCGTTATGGCGAATATTGGTTTCCGCCAAGCGATTGAAAATCTTAATGGACGCTACGAAGTCACGGCAGTCGGTGACAGGTATGTTTTAGAAAATATGTTGAAGAATGGCTACAACTTAGGCGGCGAACAGTCGGGACACATAATTTTTACTGACTATTCGACGACTGGCGACGGCTTAATCACGGCATTGCAAGTTTTAACGGCCATGAAAAAATCAAGTAAGACTGCCTCCGAACTTAACGAAATGATGACGACTTTTCCACAAGTTTTAATCAATGTTCGTGTGAAAAATAAAAAACTTTCGCAGGAGGCTGAATCAGTTCAACGTGCAATTACCGAAGGCAAGGAAGAATTGGGCGACGCTGGCAGAATTTTAGTTCGTGCGTCGGGTACTGAACCGTTGGTGCGCGTAATGGCGGAAGGTCCGAATAAGTTGCAGTTGGACAGAATTTGTAATAAAATTGCCGCCGAAATTGAAAAGGTCAATGACAATGCCTAAGCTGTAAAAATTTTTTGTGGAGGTGAATAAAATGTCTGAATTGAGAGCAGAGGCTATAAGTTTGATTGATGAAGTTCCTACAGATAAACTCGACAAGCTTATTGACTTGCTGAAAAATTTTCTTCGTGACGAAGATCCTTTTTGGAGTGAAGAAAATCAAAAATACTTGCGTGAGTCAATTCGCGAAATGAAAGAAGGTAAGGTCGTAACTTTTACTGATGAGGAATGGGAGAAGTTTATAAATGCGCAAAACATTTAGTGAACGCGGTTTTAAAGATTATATCTATTGGCAAACGCAAGACAAAAAAGTTTTGAAAAAAATTAATGATCTGCTAAAAGATATTGAGCGTAACGGCGCATTTCAAGGAATCGGCAAGCCTGAAGCTTTGAAAGGTGATTTACTCGGTTGGTACAGTCGGCGAATCGATGAAAAAAATCGGCTTATCTACAAAGTTAATAACGATGATTCGATAGAAATTTACCAGTGTAGAAGTCATTA
>JAFSUE010000147.1 GCA_017445435.1 Selenomonadaceae bacterium
AGGCACGGTGTTTCTTGATTGAAAAAAGTTTTAATTTCTGGCTACTACGGCTCGAAAAATGGCGGCGATGAAGCAATGTTGGCGGCAATGCTACAAGTTTTGCGCGAATTGGACAGCGATTTACAGTTCACCGTCATTTCACTGAATCCCGAATACACGAAAAAGCGCCATAACGTTGACGCCGTGAAGTGGCTGGATATTTTTTCTATCATAAGAAAATTTATTGCGTCCGACCTTTTAATTTCTGGCGGCGGTTCACTGTTGCAAAATGTCACAAGCCGTAGCAGTTTGTACTACTACTTGGGAATTATTTTTCTGGCAAAAATTTTTGGCTGTAAAGTTATGTTGTACGCGCAGGGGATTGGTCCAGTAAATGGCAGTATAGCGCATTGGCTGATGAATTTCATTTTAAATCGTGTCGACTTAATCACCGTCCGCGACAAAGGATCACTTCACGAATTGGAACGGCTAAAAATTACTCGACCCAAAATTTTTTGTACGGCTGACCCTGTACTTGCGATTAAGCCTGTTTCGCGTGACGCTGGGAAAAAAATTTTAGCGCGTTACTCTTTAAAAAAGCGTGACGGAAAATTTATCGGCGTATCTGTACGGCGCTGGATTGGCTGGGAAAAATGCCAACGTGAACTTGCCGACGCCTTCAACAAACTTTCCGCGCAGATTGGCGCTAAGATTGTTTTTATACCGATGCACTTCCCTGAAGATATTAAAGCGGCGAAGTCAACGGCGGAACTTTTAAATGTTCCTTGTACCGTCATTGACGAAGAATTGACGACGGCGGAAATTTTAAGCTTAGTTGGCTGTATGGACGTTTTGATTAGCATTCGCCTTCACGCGCTGGTATTTGCAGGCGTTATGAATGTGCCGATGATTGGAATTTCCTACGACCCGAAAATTGAACGTTTCCTTGATTCGATTAATGAAAAGCCGCTTGGTACGCTTGACGACGTGACGGCAGATAAAGTTTTCAATGAGGTTTTAAAAAAACTTCGCGCTGATAAAAAGTCACAGGCTAAAAGTCACAAACTACTAGCTGAACTTCACAAACTTGCTGTGAAAACTGCGCGGCTGGCTATCGAATTGCTGAATAAATAAAATTCTTAATTCTACATTCTTAATTCTTAATTCCCAAAAGGAGGGCTGGTGTTTATTTGACGAAACGAATTGAGTTTGCAACCGTCGACGAATGGCGCGGAATTTTGGGCGAACGTGAAGAATTTCTACAGGCGATTGAAAGCAAATTCAACTGCAAAATTTTCAGTCGCGGAAATTTTATCGAACTTAGCGGCGCTGACGATGAAGTTTGCCGCGCAGAAAAAATTTTTGTTGAACTGCAAAATCTTTATCGCAATGGAAATTTTATCACGATGAAAGACGTTGCCGCCGCCATTAAACTTGTGAAGTCCGACCGCGAAAAAGTTTTACATAAAATTTTCGGCGAAACAATTATTGTGACGGCGAAAGGTACGCACATTCACGCTAAAAGTATTGGGCAACAAAATTATATTGACACGATGAAAAATCACGTCGTAACTTTTGGATTGGGTCCTGCTGGTACAGGCAAAACTTTTTTAGCGGTAGCAATGGCGGCTTATTATCTGCGCGTCCGTGATGTTAAGAAAATTATTTTGACGCGTCCTGCCGTTGAAGCTGGCGAACGTTTAGGTTTTTTGCCTGGCGATATGCAAGAAAAAGTTGACCCGTACTTACGCCCGCTGTACGACGCACTGCAGGAAATTTTTGGCTTGGATATGTACCAAAAATTTTTTTCACGCGGCGTAATTGAAATTGCACCATTGGCGTATATGCGCGGACGAACTTTAAGCGACGCATTTATAATTTTGGACGAAGCGCAAAATACCACAAGTCCGCAGATGAAAATGTTTTTGACGCGGCTGGGATTCGGTTCAAGAATGGCGGTTACTGGCGATTTAACGCAGATTGATTTGCCGCGCGGTACAAAATCAGGGCTTGCAGAGGCGGTAGAAATTTTAAAAGCGGTTGACGGCATTGGAATTTGTGAACTTGATTCAAGCGACGTTGTACGACACGAAGTCGTTTCGCGAATCATTGACGCTTACGACAAATTAGGAGCTACAAATAAATGAACGTGACAATTGGCATTGAGCCTGACGAATTAGCAATTGAAAAAGAAATTGAAGATGAAATTATTCGTGCCACAAATTTTATGGGCAAATTGTATGGCGCGGAAAATGCTGAATTAAGCGTGACTTTAACTGATGATGAACATATTCACGCGCTGAATAAAAAATTTCGCGGCATTGACAGACCGACGGACGTTTTATCATTTGCATTTCGTGAAAGTGATGAGCCAGAAATTTTAGATTCGCAAGTTGAAATTCTTGGCGATATAATCATTTCGCTTGAACGTGCTAAAATGCAAGCGGTTGAGTTTGGGCATTCGTACTTACGCGAAGTTATTTTTTTAACTGTTCACGGCTTGTTACATCTTTTCGGCTATGACCACATTGAGGAAGCCGCGCGGCTTGAAATGGAATGTGAACAAGATATGATAATGAAAAGTCTCGGCATTGGGCGGGATTGAATTTAGTGAGTAGTTAGTAGTTAGTAGTTAGTAGTAAAAAAATCCTACAAGCTAAAAGCTAGGTGGTGTTGAATAAATAGGTAATAAAAATTTCAAGCTAAAAAATAATGGTAAAAAGCGGCATTTCAGCGCCCTGCAACGTTGGACGCGGCGAACATTTTAAACTACTAACTACTGACTACTGACTACTTACTAAATTTGCGCCAAAAGAAAAGAAGTTTATCAAAAAATTAAATTATTCAACACGCCCTAAAACCTAGAATGGAGGGAAAATTTTTTGGCTAAATTAACTTTGGACAAGGCGAAAGAAATTTTGCATAAACATACAACAGAGGAACATTTACTGATTCACGCGGCGGCAGTTAGCGCGGCAATGGGCGCAATGGCGGAACATTTCAACGCCGACGTTGACCATTGGAAGGCTATCGGTTATCTTCACGACGTGGACTTTGAAAAATTTCCAGATGAACATTGCCAACATGTACGCGAACTTTTACAGCCTGAAGGCGTTGACGCTGATGACATTGACACGATAATTTCTCACGGCTACGGCTTAACTGGCGCTGATGTTGAACCTACGACCGATTGTCAAAAATCGCTTTTCGCCGTCGACGAACTCACTGGCATTGTTTACGCCTATTCGTTAATGCGTCCTGAAGGTATGGCTGATATGTCCGTTAAAAGTTTGAAGAAAAAGTTCAAGGATAAACGTTTTGCCGCGAAATGTGACCGCGACGTTATCACGAAGGGCGCTGAAAATTTAGGTATGGAACTTTCAACGCTCATGGAACTTTGTGTGAAGGGTATGCAAAATTTTGAAGATGATGTCAAAAAAAATTAGTCGTCGAACTTTCATTAAGGCGGCATTAACTACAGGAATTGCACTTGGCGGCGGCTTAATCGTAGGTTGTGACGGCGGCAACGTTCCAACTTCAAATGGCTTGCCGATAAAATTTTTGCGGCAGATTGTCACGAAAGATTCTACAAATTCCCGCTGTATTATGTGGCAAAGTGATTCGCCTTTGACTGCGCCAGTTTTGGAAATTGAAATTGGCGGCGACGTTAAAAAAATTCCCGCGCTTAATTCCACCTTCACGGACGACGGCACGGAAAATTTTCAGTACACCGCGCAGATTGACGACCTTAAACCAAATTCAACTTACGAATTTAAAATTGTTGACAGCGACAAGTCGACAGGTACATTTGAACTTAAAACTTACGACGAAAATAAATTCAAGGGAATAATTTTTCCAGATTCTCAATCGGCGGACTATGACGTTTGGGGCAATACTGCGCAGGCGGCGTTCAAGCAAAATCCTGACGCTGAATTTTTCCTTAATATGGGCGACCTTGTCGACAACGGCGAAGATAGATACCAATGGGAAGCGTGGATGACGCGAGTTGAAGAGCAGTTGCAGAAAATGCCGTTTGCGCCAGTTATGGGAAATCATGAATGTTATTCGCGCGATTGGCAGGAACGCTATCCAATTTCGTATTTAAATTATTTTGCCGTGCCTGAAAATGATGATAAATATTTTAATCGGCGGTACTATTCATTTGACTTTGGCGCGGCGCACTTCGTAGTTTTAGACAGCCAATGGATTGAATTAGATGTCTTTGCACCTGGCGTCGTTGAGGCGCAGAAAAAATGGTTGCAGGAAGATTTATTGAACACTAAAAAGGCGTGGAAAATTATTTGCGTTCACCGTGATGTTTTGCAATACAAGATTTACGG
>JAFSUE010000148.1 GCA_017445435.1 Selenomonadaceae bacterium
ATCTGTGTCACGTCGGCAGGGTCATTGTACTTGACATTGAAAGCATTCGTGAATTTATCTTTACCAACGCTTTGTTCAATGGTGTATCCTTCATCTGTATCAAGTGAAAGTGTGCCTTCACCATTCGGGCTGATGTAGTAAACGCCGTCGCTAACTGTTATTCCAATGTTATAAGTTTTAGTAACGTCGCCTTGCTCCAGCGTGACTTCATAAATTGCGCCGTTATCCGCCGTGTACGTATAAATATTTCCGTTTTTAGTAAAGTTGTAAGTTTTGCCGCCAGTCGCCGTGTACGTGTAATTGTTGCCGCTATGAGTCAGCGCAGAAGGATTTGTCGCCGCTAAAGTTGTGTTCAAGCCGTCGTCCGTCTCAATGACGCTTACTTTGCCGCTAAGTAAATCGGCTATGAAACCTTTATTGTCACTGCTTACGGTATAGCCGCCGCCTGATTTAACTTCGTCATCCTCCATCGTCATATTGCCAACTTTTATTTGTACGTCGTAAGTCAACGTGCCAGGATCAACCGTTACGGTGTACGTAACAATATTTAATGGGTTTGTCTTATCGTCAATGTAAGTGTATGAGCCGTCAGTATTCTTCGTGAACTCGTACTCTTTGCCGCCCTTCGTGACGTTGTAAGTAACAGTACCGTCTGCATTTTCAACCTTGTTGTTAGTTGTCACTTTATTATTAAATTCTAACGCAGTAGCTGTACCTTCGCTATTGGCGTCAACTTTCAATACGTCCGTTAAAAGTCCGATAATGGTATCGTCGCCAGAAATGGTATAGTCTTTGCCGTCAACTTTTTTATCTAAGGTAAGCTCTTCATTTTCTATTGTGCCGCTAGCCAATTTAATTTCAGCGTCTTTATCAGAATAGGTTGTAATTAAACCGTCTGTCAACGTGATATTGTAAACGGTATTGTTAGCTTTATCCGTGTAAGTGAATGTGCCGTCGGAATTTTTTTCAATGGCATAGGTTTCAGTAGAATCTGTCTTATTGGTTATGGTGTATGAAGTTTTAGTCTCGCCGTCTACAGTTGTCGTGACGGGATTAGACAAAGTATATTTATCCGTGTCAATATATAAAGTTGTATTTTTATGTTCGTCGTCTTTGTCGACTACTTCAACAACGGAAGTCAAAATATTTAAAAATGTCGTGAGGTCGTCTGAAGTATTTTCTGATGTGACAGTATAATACTTGCCTTCGTCATTAGCCAATACAGTGAATTTGTTGTCTTTATATTCGCCTTTTTCTGCGGTAATGGAAAGATTTATAATCGTCGGTTCAATGACAACTGCAGTTTTCAAATAAATTGCGTTATTGTCGGGGGAAGTTCCAGCCGCGCTAACCTTATCATCATTGGATTCTTTCCACGTGTCATTAGAATTTTCATCGAATTGGAAGTTGTAGCCAAATTGAGAAGAATATATCAGCGCTTCAGCAAAAGAATTGTTATTTCCAATTTCAAAGTTTGTAGCGTTATTTGGGTCAATAACGGTGGACTTGACTAAACTGGAATCTACTTCGTCAATATCGCCAGTGACACTTTGCCCCGAATTTTTATAGCGAGTATATAAAACATTGCCGTTGCTGTCGTGTACTTTATGAACATTTGATTCGTTCACCGTGACAAGGCTGGAAGGTGTAATTTTACCCGCCTCATCAAGTTCATTGTAACGTTGGACAGTAACATTTTGCATAAACGCCGATAAAAGCGGTTGCCTTGCCTTATCGGTAACGTTATCTGGATTAGCATAAAGACGCCACACAAGCTCTGAATCAAGCTCTGAATTCGTGCCGCCCATATCGATATTTTCAAACGCCGTCCACAAGGTATTCATTACCTTTGCTTTGTCAATCTCTGGATTTGTGGTATCGGAAGGCGAATAGGAAGATTTAGACGTTGTATCAAAAACATTTTCGTCCAGTTCGATTGAAGTATCAGGCTTTTCTGCGCTTTCAAGTTCAGTGTATCCCGTCACGTTGGCAGGCGCAATGTTATAACTGTTTGTGCCAGTGATTGTGCCTTCATTGTAAACACTGCTAATTACAGCATCTGCTATCGCGTCAACGTCAGCAATAATTCCTGCCGCGTTTCCAGTAGTTGAAGTTGCAGTCACGTCGCCGAAATTATAAGCGCTGTTCACTGTAATTTTACCAATCGAAGAATTGAGAATACCTGCGGCGGAAGTGCCTTTGATAGTGCCTAAGTTGTAAACGTCCGTGAAAGTGGATTCGCCTTCCGTAAGGTTAATACCGAAAATACCTGCAGACAAACCATTGGCGCTTGTAATGTCGCCGTAGTTGTAAATATTTTTGAATACTGCGGAGGGGCTATAATATTCTTCTTCCCGTTCGTCATAGTATTTATTTTGCGCCCTCAAAATACCAGCCGCACCTTTAGAACCAGTCACCTTTGCAAAGTTATAAACGTTATCAAAAGTAACAGTTTTACTGCCGCCAAGATTATCTACAATGCCCGCGCCAAAATTTTTGCTGTCTATTTCACCAAAATTATACACATTTTTTAAATTAATTTCTTCGGAGATATTACCTAATATTCCAGAAGCATAATCTCCTGCAGAATACGTTAAATCATTAGAATCAGGTTCAACTTCAGTTCCCGTTGCAGTGATTGTACCAAAGTTGTATACGTTCTCAAAATTTGTAGAATAATTAACCGAGTTTACAATACCTACCGCGCTAAGTCCTGTGACATTACCGACGTTGTAAATATTAGTCAAATTATCGTTAGCTCTATAAATTTTATTGAAAATGCCGCTCGCGAATCCTTTTGTTGCTTTAACCGTACCAAAATTAAAAATATTATCAGCAGTAGCGTCGCTAAATACATTAACAATACCAGCAGTATTTCCATATTTACTGTAATAACCTCCAACATAGGAGTCGCCTTTAATGTATGTACTGGAGGAAGTAATATTGCCAAAGTTATATACATTTTTTAAATTACCGTAGGCTAGGTAAGAAATTCCAGCAGTGTAGCCACTGTTGCTTTCGTTCGTGATATTTCCGACGTTGTAAACATTTTCTACATTTCCGTTGAGTTGGTACGCAATGCCAGCTACATCTGAATACTCTTTAGCCGTGCTAGTAATTTCGCCAGAATTGTAGATGTTACTAGCGGTACTGTTTATCTTGTAGGCAATACCGTAGGCGCTCCCATAATTTTCTCCAGAAGCAGTAACAGAACCAGAGTTGTAGCTATTTTTGACAGTAGTGACATAACTATCTGAATCATTTCCAGCAAGCAATCCAGCCGCGCCACGAAGAGCATTGATTTTGCCAGTATTGAAAGAATTTTCTACAGTCCTCAGCTGATAATACGCAAGTCCGCCTGCATATGAAGTATTATAATTACCTGAAGTACTCCCAATATCACCAGAATTATAGCTGTTATAAATACCTACATCATAATGAGAAAATCCCAAAAGACCACCAGCATACATGTTTGACGTGACAGATGCCATGTTGGCAACTTTATTTAAATTAACAGTAGCGTATTCGTAATTCTGATTTAACTCATCAAAGTAAACATGTGTATATCCAAAAATACCACCTGCATAACTTCTAGAAGAAATTGCGCCCTGATTCATTGAGTTGATAATAGAGACATTCTTGCCATTAACATAACCAGCAATACCGCCAGCATAACTTTTATAAGATGTAGAAGTAACGGGAGCAAAATTTTCTATATTTTCAAAGGTTACAATGGGTGAACCAGCACCAGCAACAGCAACCAAAATATAGTATCCATAGTCATCAGATTGAGCGTCTGGATAATCTTCAGAGACTACGACTTTTTCTACCTTTTGAGAAGGGCCATATTTAGTATTTCCAACAAGACCACCAGCATAAGTACCCGTTATGCCTGTACCGTTGACAGAAACATTTTTAATTGTGGTTTCAAAATTTTCATTTGCGGGGGACACTATGCCGCCGATAAGTCCGCCGACAGCCGAATCCGAATTGCTACTTGCATCTATATTAACATTGGTAATACGAACATTTTTAATTGTGCCAGCGAAAACTGAAAATAAGCCCTGCGCCGCCAATTCGCCCTGCGCATCAGTGACACTTGTGTCAGTTTTCAAACCGTTTATTTTAAAGTTCAAGCCGTTAAAGGTAATCAAATCACTTGAATTTTCAAAGTCTCTATAATCCATTTTGTAGCCAAGCGGCGTGAATAGCTTGTCTTTGTACTCGTCTGTAGTGAAATCAATATCGTTGCCAAGCATATACTTGCCGCTAACGTATCCATCAAGCGGCGCATTATATGGAATGGTATAGGAATTGCCCGATGTAGTAACAGTAACTTCGGCTTCTTCGGTTTTGTTAGAATTACTGCGGTTTACTAAATTTAAATCTTCAACTGAAGTTATCAGCCTGTAATCGTCGATTGTTTGAATACCGTTTTCAAATGCGTAGGCATTCCAACCAAGTTTATTAGCGGAGTTAGGCATATTTTCATCACCGAGTGTATCAGCGACAAAATATTTATACTCTAAATTATTGACAACGTCGTCATTCAGCTGGTTTGGTTCAAGATTATCTGTCGAAACAATGTAGCCAACTTCAGGATTTTTGTAGGAATATAAATTGACTTCGTCTCCTTGAAGTATTGGGGCGTCGTTCCATTTGTAGGTTGTTTCTTCATCAGAATCAGTTAATTCTTCATCAGGTTTAGTTAATTTCTTTACGTCAGCGGTGTTGCGAATTTGAATCGTGTTGCCTTCAATCGTCAAGCTATTAGCCTGTACTTGACCGAGAAACATAACGTCGCCGTCTGCAATATCATAAGTTCCCATAATATCGGAACTTTTCAAGCCGTTTTCATTTATATGTGCAATTTCGCTGAAAAGATCGAAATCAGCTTTATTGCCGTTGTTAATGTAATTATCAATATCATCACTGGAAAGTGAACGCGTCGAAACGTAGAAGTCATTTGCTACGACGCTAGAATTTGGACCAAATAAAACGCCGTTGGGATTTACAATATAAAAATTGCCTGGTACAGCAGAGGCGTCGATACTGCCATAAATCAGCGAAGGATTTTTAAAAAGTGAAGCGTCGACGTAGTTTAACATATTTGTCATACCGCTAAACGTCAACAATTCATCTTTATTTATGGAAAAATCTTTCCAGCTAAGAAAGCCGTTTGCTACATCGCCAGTAACCGTTTTAGCAATTTCATTATAGTTTACGTTATTGCGGACATCTGCGGGATTTATCACAGGCATAGCTTGTGCAATATGCTGATTAGCGAACATACCGCCGAAAACTGCCGCGCTGCCCAAAAGCATTTTACACAAAGTCCTGTACTGTTTCTTCAGAACTTTCCTTTTCATTTTAATTCACCTTCCATTGTTCAATTAGTAGCTTGTAGATAGTGGAGGGTAAAAAAAATTTCTAGCCTAGTTCACTAGCCCCTAGAAATTTTTTTTACTTACTACTTACTACTCACTACTTACTAATCAGAAAATTTTTCCTACCATAAACCAAAAACGATTTTTCTTGTCGTCAGACGCAACTAACCGATTGTTGCCGAGTTTTCGCGCATAATCCAACTTGATGAAGTAGTCATTTGGTTTAGCGTAATTCAGCTCCAATCCCCAAGATTTTATCGTATGAATATCATGGTCATTTTTATAACCTGCGCCGCCTATGTCAAAAAAAGTGCTTAATGACAAATTCGGTACGCCCGTGTGCCAGATAAATTCAGTGCGCGTCAAATAACCTTCATCGCCCGCGCCGTCGCCGTCTGCATAACCACGAACGCCATTTGCGCCGCCAATTTGCAGTTGCTCCGATGAATTTAAACTTTTGCTGGCATTCTGTAATAAAATATTTGTATGGAATTCAAAAGATTTATTGAAAAGTTTTCTATAGTCAAGCATAAGTTGGGACTTGAAAAAAGTTCCGTCGCTATTCGTCAAGTCGGCTACTTCTTGGGCGTTATCAGTTCGCGGATTATTGCGCCCAGCGTAAAGAGTGAATGAATAATTGAATAAGTCATTAGAAAGCGAACGTCTATAGCCGCTGAAGCCTAGCGATAAAGTATGAACATGACTTTGATTTTGGCTGTCGGTAGGGAATAACTCGGGGAAAAGTTCCGCGATAATTCCGTAGCTTGAAAAGTCGTAATTGGCGCTGTTGGTAACTTGACGGAATTTGTAACCGTAATTCCACGTGAAACCGTCATGAATAGTTTTCCAAACAGGCGTTGTACCATAAATGCGCCAATCGGTTGAATGCCCGCCAGATTCGCTGATGATACTGGAATTTAAACCGTGCTGATGATACGTCGTGCGCCCAACTGAAATGCCAAGCCGTGACGTAGTTTTTCTGTCGGTTATCCAGCTGAAGTCTACAAGGTAATTATCTAAATTTTTGTTGAAAAGTTGACTTAACGCGCCTTTCTTACTGGAAAGCAAGCCGCTAAGTTCAAGGCGGCTACCGCGATTGTCAATGTTATAAATATCGTAGATTAAACCCATGCGATAACGTCCAGATGCTTTACTGCCGTAATTTTCAACGTAGAAAATTCCGCGATTAGTTTGGTCATCGACGACGTTAATATTAAGATTAATTCTTTGCGTGACGGCGTCGGGAATAAGTGCGCCCCTTGCACGAACGCCGCCAATTTCATTTATGAGGTACAAAACATTTTCAATTTTATTGTTCTGTACAAAATCATCTTGTGAAATATTTTTGGCAACTTTTTCTAAAATATCGTCGGCAAGGTGGCTTTGATTGTCGAAAATAACTTCGCCAAACTTCGCGGACATAATTTTAATTTTTACTGTGCCGTCAGTTGAATCTTGTTCGGGAATGTAGGCAACCGCCGCCAACCAGCCTTGCTCACG
>JAFSUE010000149.1 GCA_017445435.1 Selenomonadaceae bacterium
AAAAAAAGCCTCCAATTTCTGCAGGTACAGCCAAACGCCTCTTCCTGCTATCTTTTCTCATCGACTTTCGCAACTTCTTTTATACCCGTCATAGTTAGTGTTACGCTGCGGCAAGGGCGAGTGCTTGCTCCTAAACGGTTTAGTTTCAACCGTTGATTTTAAGTTTTTGTTAAAGCGGAAGGCTAACCGCTACTTTATTTTAAACTATGTGATTTTTA
Source organism: Selenomonadaceae bacterium (assembly GCA_017445435.1). Classification (GTDB taxonomy): domain Bacteria; phylum Bacillota; class Negativicutes; order Selenomonadales; family Selenomonadaceae; genus Quinella. The sequence continues at coordinate 219 of JAFSUE010000149.1, forward strand.
AAGTCAAAGTTTGCGGCTTATATCCCCATAGGGGTATTACGCCGCTTTTTGATAAAATAGTAAAGTTAAAGATTAACCTGCCAGCAGTTCCAAAACTTTTTCCCAGTCAGGCTTTTCAGCGGCAGTTTTAATCGCGGAAAATTTTTTAGCATCTTCCGTCGGCAATTTATATTCTTCCAGCGATTGAATGATAAATTGCATTGAGTCATAGTCAAAAGTTTGTGCAACTTCCTTCATTGTTTCGTAAGCTTCAGCAAGTTGGTCGTCATCAATCGGCGGCTTGCTATCGTCAGCAACTTCAACTTTAATAAGCGGCGCTAACTTGTCAGCAAAACTTATATAAAGTTCCAAAAGTCCGTCGGTAAACTTTTTAATTTCGTCGACGTAGCCAGCATTGCCAGCATCTTCCAATCTTTTGGCACGGTCGCTAAGTTCATTTGCACCGATAACCCGCGCAGAACTTTTCAAGGCGTGAACTTTGACGGTGTAATTTTTTATGTCACCTTGCCGATAAAATTCTGCAATTTCTTTCGCGCCAGCTGTAACAGAATTTGCAAAGACCGTCAGCGCGTCAAGGTACGCTGCACAGCCGCCGCAATGTTCCATACCTTCTGCAATATTCAATCCCGCAACATTTTCTAACCACGCGGGGATTTTTTCTTCTTCGCTATCGTCGTCAGCAACGTTATCTTCCTTGCAAATAATTTTATCGTCAGGCAAATAATTTATCAGCAAATCTTCAAGCTTGCTACTGTCAATCGGCTTTGTAAGATAATCTTGAAAGCCCGCGTCAAGATAAATTTGCCGTGCGCCGCTAATCGCGTTTGCCGTAAGAGAAATGACGGGCGTTTCAAAGTTCAAGTTGCCTTCAAGCCTTTTCATCTGATTCAGCGTTTCAATACCGTCAATGCCAGGCATACGATGATCGAGGAAAATTATATCGTACTTTTTCTCCACGACGCGCTTTAAACATTCGTAGCCGCTCTCCGCCGTATCAATTTTAATTTTCGTCTGCTTGAGCAAACCTTTGACAACGGTTAAGTTCATAACCGTATCGTCAACGACTAAAATTCTAGCGTCAGGCGCGGTAAATTTTTCCTTGTACTTTTTATGTTGAGCCAATGAATGACTGTAAGTTTCAGCAAAATTTCCGATTGGATGACGATTAACAACTTTCTGCACGAGTTCAAAGGAAAATTCCGAGCCTTCACCGTAAACGCTGGCAACTTGCAAGGAAGTCCCCTTCATTTCAAGCAGGCGTTGCGTAATGTTCATACCTAAGCCAGTACCTTCAATAGTGCGGTTGCGTTTTTC
>JAFSUE010000150.1 GCA_017445435.1 Selenomonadaceae bacterium
TTATTTTTTATCTTTCTTGACTTCGGTATATTCAGCGTCAATCGTGCCGTCGTCATCAGCCTTTGAATCGGAAGTTGACGAAGAATTATTTTCCTGCTGTGAAGAATTATCGTCTGAATACTGTTGCTGTTGCTGATTCGCGCCGCTTTGATATGCCGCCGAGCTAACTTTGTAAAGCGCCTGTCTAACATCTTCAGTCTTCTTTTTCAACGTTTCAGCATCAGCACTATTTAAATCATTCTTCAAGGATTCAACCGCCGCCCTAACGTCTTTAATCAGCGCGTCATCGACTTTGCCTTCAAAATCTTTGCAAGTTTTTTCAGCTTGATAAACAGTGTGTTCAGCGTCATTCTTAGCATCAGCCGCTTCACGCTGTTTTTTATCGTCCTGCGCGTGCGCTTCAGCCTCTTTAACCATACGGTCAATATCATCTTTGCTCATGCCGCTTGACGATTGAATTGTAATTTTCTGTTCGCGTCCAGTACCTTTATCTTTCGCGGAAACGTTGACGATACCATTTGCGTCAATATCGAAAGTAACTTCAATTTGCGGAATGCCACGCGGTGCAGGCGGAATGTCTGAAAGGACGAACTTGCCAAGCGTTTTATTGCCAGCCGCCATTTCGCGTTCACCTTGCAGGACGTGAATTTCAACGCTGGATTGATTGTCAGCCGCCGTTGAAAAAATTTGTGACTTCGTCGTAGGAATTGAAGTATTGCGTTCAATAATCTTCGTGCAGACGCCGCCCAAAGTTTCAATGCCGAGTGATAACGGCGTAACGTCGATAAGTAAAACGTCTTTAACTTCGCCAGAAAGTACGCCGCCTTGAATTGCCGCGCCGATTGAAACGCATTCATCAGGATTAATGCCCTTTGAAGGTTCTTTGCCGAGAATTTCACGAATAGCATTTTGTACGGCAGGAATACGCGTTGAGCCGCCGACTAAAATAATTTTGTCAATGTCGCTACCTTTAAGTCCCGCATCTTTCATAGCAAGGCGCGTAGGTCCCATTGTACGTTCAACTAAATCGCGCGTCAATTCGTCGAACTTAGCACGAGTCAACGTTAAATCTAAGTGCTTAGGACCGCTAGCATCAGCCGTAATGAATGGCAGGTTGATATTAGTTGAAGTCATTGAGCTAAGTTCAATTTTCGCCTTTTCAGCCGCTTCAATCAAACGTTGAGCCGCCATTTTATCTTTGGAAAGGTCAATACCGTCAGTGCGTTCAAACTCTTTAACAATCCAGTCCATAACTTTTTTGTCGAAGTCGTCGCCGCCTAAGTGAGTATCGCCATTTGTCGCGTTGACTTCAAAAGTTCCTTCGCTAAGTTCAAGGATTGAAACATCGAACGTACCGCCGCCCAAGTCGAAAACTAAAACTGTTTCGTCATTATCTTTATCAAGACCATAAGCAAGCGCCGCCGCAGTAGGTTCGTTGATTATGCGGAGAACTTCAAGCCCTGCAATTTTGCCAGCGTCTTTAGTAGCTTGTCTTTGCGCATCGCTGAAGTAAGCAGGAACAGTTATAACAGCTTGAGTTACCGTTTCGCCGAGATAAGCTTCTGCATCTGATTTAAGTTTTTGAAGTACCATTGCGGAAATTTCAGGCGGCGTGTAGTCTTTACCGTCGATTGAAACTTTGTACTTTTCGCCCATATGACGCTTGATTGATGAAATTGTCCTATCTGGATTGGAAACAGCTTGACGTTTTGCAAGTTGACCAACAAGGCGTTGACCGTCTTTAGTGAAACCAACTACTGAAGGCGTGATTCTGCTACCTTCAGGATTAGTTATAACTGTAGGTTCGCCGCCTTCCAATACGCTGACGACGCTATTTGTAGTTCCTAAATCTATACCTATAACTTTACTCATATTATTTCACTCCAATAACTCTACATTCTTAATTCTGCATTCTTAATTCTTAATTCTTTACAACTTGTACCATGCTGGGGCGAATGACGCGACCGCGAGCCATATAGCCAACTTGCAATTCAACGGCTATCATACCGTCTTCCTTCGTATCATCTTTGACAGTGCCAACAGCTTGGTGGAAATTCGGATCAAACGCCTTGCCAGCCGTTTCAATCGGTTCAAGCCCATGTTTACCCATTGCGGCAACCGTTTCCATACGAATCATTTTAATTCCCTTGCGCAAAGATTCAGCGTCTGATTTATCACTTTCCGCCGATTCGGACGCCCTACTAAGATTGTCCAAAAGTGGCAGTAAATCTTTCAGAAAAGCTTGTTCAATCGTCGCGGCAAGTTCCAACTTTTCTTTAGCTGTACGCTTACGGAAATTGTCAAAATCTGCTTGCAACCGTAAAAGCCTATCATTTTTCGCGGCAAGTTCAGCCTTTAACTTTTCATTTTCAGTAACTAAGCCCAAGTCAGGCGGTACGTCTTTCTTTTCGCCATCCAAATTTATTTTTTCGGTATTCGCTAAGTCTGCGTTAATTTCCGCATTGTCACCGTCCTCATTGTCAAGTTTAATTTTTTTATCTTCCGCCAATTCATCAGCCCCTTTCTTGAAAGTGGCTAAAGGTTATCACTAATTGGACAAAATGTCAATCCCTTTTTCAAAAAGTCAATAAAATTTTTTATCTGTGAAAATTTTTGTTCAGGTCGTGTTGATTAATTTAATTTTTAATTTTTATTTTTTAAAACTACTTTTTCTTTTGGCGCAAATTTAGTAAGTAGTAAGTAGTAAGTAGTTAGTAGTTAGTAGTTTAAACGTTTCACCGCGTCCCATTTGTTGCGACTATCCAACTTTTCAGAGGCGCTTGGAAATGCCGCTCATTTCCTTAGTTTTTAGCTTGTATTACGTATTTATTCAACACCACCTATTAAGAGAAAGTTAAAATGCGCAATGCGTGACGAAGAATCATCAAGCATTACGCATTACAGGCAACCGATAAGCCGAATTCTGTATATGACAATCATTTATCTAGCTTGAACGTCACCGCCCAAGTCAAGCAGCTTACCCGAAAGGTCCGCGAGCAACATCAACCCTTTCCTATTTAGCTTTGCTCCGCGTGAGGTTTATCAGACGAAACGATCACCCGTCCGCCAGTGCGCTCTTACCACACTTTTTCACCCTTGCTGTTTTGCTAATTAAAAATTAAATTCTTAATTCAAACAGCGGTTTGCTTTTCTGTGACACTATCTTCAAGATTACTCTCACTAGGCGTTACCTAGCACGCCGCTCTATGGAGTTCGGACTTTCCTCGTAAATTAGCTTGTAGCCTGTAGCTAGTAGCTTGTACTACTAACTACTCACTACTAACTACTAACTAAATTTCCGCGATTGTCTCCGTTACCTGCGCGGGCATTTTATCAAAGGCAATTTTGCTTGTCAACTTTTTGTTAAAGTCAAAAGGTTAAAAATTTTTGTTGACATTTTGTCTTTTAGATGATATTATTCGGCGCGTCAAAAAGAATTTAATCTCAATGATTGGAGTTGAAATAAAATGGCAGGAGAAAAATTTACAGCTAAGGCAATGGCGGCAATGCAAGCGTCCCAACAGCTGGCGGCTATGAAATATCATCAAGAATTTAATTCAAAACATTTAATGTTGGCGTTGACGAAAGAGCCTGAAGGATTATTGGCTACGATTTTTGAAGATTGCCAAACTGATTTGCCAATGTTGAAAGTAAAACTTGAGGCGGAATTAAATAAAACGCCAAGTGTCAAAGGTCAGGAACGTCTTACAATGGGCGTTGACTTAGCCCGCGTTATCGGCAAGGCGAATGAATATTCAAAGTCAATGCGTGACGATTACATAAGCACGGAACATTTACTTTTGGCACTTGTCACGGACGGTAGCGCGGAAGTTCAAGCGTTGGCTAAAGAATTTAAGTTGACGCGGGATAAGATTGACGATTCAATTAGAAAAAATCGCAAGCAAAATGTTACTACTGATAATCCAGAGGAAGCCTATCAAGCACTTGAAAAATTTGGTCGAGATTTAACAGCGGCGGCTAAGGCTGGCAAACTTGATCCAGTTATCGGACGTGACGAAGAAATTAGACGGACGATTGAAATTCTAAGTCGGCGTACAAAAAATAATCCTGTATTAATCGGCGAACCTGGCGTTGGTAAAACGGCGATTGTTGAAGGTTTAGCACGGCGCATTGTAGCTGGCGACGTACCTGAATCATTGAAGAATAAAACTTTGTACGCGCTTGATATGGGATCGCTTATCGCTGGGGCAAAATTTCGCGGCGAATTTGAAGAGCGCTTGAAGTCAGTACTTGCTGAAATTTCTAAATCGGACGGACAAATTTTATTGTTCATTGATGAAGTTCACACAGTAGTAGGGGCTGGCAAAGGCGGAGACGGCGCTATTGATGCTGGCAACTTGTTAAAGCCAATGTTAGCGCGTGGCGAATTGCGCTGTATCGGTGCAACGACGCTGAATGAATACCGCAAATATATTGAAAAGGATACGGCGCTTGAACGGCGTTTTCAACCTGTACTTGTAGGCGAGCCGACGGTTGAAGATACAATTTCAATTCTGCGCGGACTCAAGGAACGTTATGAAGTTCATCACGGCGTAAGGATTCGTGACGCGGCATTGGTAAGTGCGGCTACACTTTCCGACCGTTACATTTCAGATAGATTTTTACCTGACAAGGCGATTGACCTTGTAGATGAAGCGGCGGCGAAACTTCGCACTGAAATTGAATCACTGCCCGCGCCGATTGATGAAATTCGCCGTAAGATTATGCAACTTGAAATTGAACATCAAGCGCTGAAAAAGGAAAATGATTCTGCGTCGAAAGAAAAAGTTAATGAAATTGCTGATGAAATTTCTAATCTTCAATCGCAGGAAAAAGTTTTGCGTGACAAGTGGGAGGCTGAAAAGCAGTCAATCTTACGTGTACGCGCCATTAAAAAGGAAATTGACGACGTTAATAAAGAAATGGCTGATGCCGAGCGTGCATACGATTTGCAAAAACTTTCGGAGTTGAAGTACGGCAAACTTCCTGAACTTATGAAGACGATGAAAAATGTTGAGGATGAAATTGCCGCGCAGTCTCAAGGTGAACGCCTTTTGAAAGAAGAAGTTGGCGAGGAAGATATTGCAAAAGTTGTAAGCCGTTGGACTGGAATTCCCGTTGCTAAAATGATGACGGGCGAACGTGAAAAACTTTTGCACCTTGAAGATACGTTGCATGAAAGAGTTGTCGGGCAAGATGAAGCGGTTAAAGTTGTAAGTGAAGCGATTTTACGTGCCCGCGCAGGTATCAAAGATCCCAATCGTCCAATCGGTTCATTTATCTTTCTTGGACCTACTGGCGTTGGTAAAACTGAACTTGCGAAGGCGTTGGCAGAGGCGCTGTTTGACGATGAACGCAGTATCATTCGCGTTGATATGTCTGAATTTATGGAGAAACATACGGTAGCGCGTTTAATCGGCGCTCCTCCTGGCTACGTTGGATACGACGAAGGCGGACAACTTACGGAGGCTGTTAGACGCAGACCGTACAGCGTAATTTTGCTTGATGAAATTGAAAAGGCGCATCGCGATATTTTCAACGTCTTACTGCAAATTTTGGACGACGGCAGATTGACTGACGGTAAAGGGCGCGTCGTCAACTTCAAAAATACGGTTGTCATTATGACTAGCAATTTGGGTTCACAGGAAATTTTGAAACGCGCGAAGATTGGTTTCATCACGAAGAAAGATTTTGCAGAGGCGGAAGGCGTCATTAAAGATATGCTGAAAGATTATTTCCGCCCAGAATTTTTAAACCGCGTCGATGACATTGTTGTATTTAAATCGCTGGCGAAAGATCAAGTTAAAGCTATTGCAGAAATTTTGTTGAAGAATTTGAGCGAACGTCTTGAAAAGCAAATTAATGTAAATTTGACGTGGACTCAAAAATCTGTTGACGCGCTGTCTGAAAAAGGTTTCGACCCGAACTTTGGCGCACGTCCGCTTAGAAGATTTTTGACACATACGGTTGAAACGGAGCTTAGCAAAAAGATTATTGCAGGCGACGTGAAAGACGGCGACACGGTAGAGATTGACTTTGACGGTAAAAATTTTGTCTTCAATGCGAAGTCTCCAGTAAATCTTGAAAAATAATTTGTATACATTTTTAAAATAAACTTTGAAATAGCAGGGTGCGCAAAGACGTGCGCCCTTTTCTTTTTGCTACCTTTGCGCCAAAAGAAAAAGTAGTTTAGTATGGTATCGCTGATATATCTGCAAGAAGTTCAACAAATATTTTTTATAAACTTTGCTATTTGCAAAAAAATTAACCGTCGAAAGGTCGGCGGCTTTTTCATTTAAAATCTTTATTGCTGAAAATTTTTTAGCATTGACGAATTTTAAGATTTTCTTAGCTGGTTAATCTGCGCGGCTAAATGTTGGACGAACATTTTTTGTTGCCAGACTTCCTTTACAAGTAACGTCTGAATTTTTTCATTCTCCACGCTGTGAGGCAGTACAGGTACGTCATTTTCCAAGTCGTCAAAAACTTTTTGCCATTCGCCAGCAATATCGTAGTCCAAAAATGGCTGAATACTTTCTCGCGCCTCTGCTGAAAGTTTGCAACGAAATTTTGTATCAGTCAAAATTTTTACAATCGCATTCGCCGCCGCTTTAAAATCTCCCTGCGGTACAGAAACATAGCCTTTGCCGTCGCGTAACAGCTCATTATCTGGCAGTTCATACAGTACGAGCGGCAGTTCATAAAATTTACTTTCGGCAATGACAAATGACCAGCCTTCAGTAGGAGACGTATTCAATATAACGTCTGCTGATTCATAGAAAGGCGCAACATTTGTATGATAACCGCAAAATTCGACATTGTCTTCAAGATTATTTTCCACTATGAAACGTTGCATTTGCTGAAAAACTTCTTCTATATGAATCTCTCCCACGACTTTAAGTTTAACATTTGGAATGAATTTTTTAACTTCTTTTATTATCGGTAAAATCTCAAAAGTATTTTTGTCTGTTAATTTTGAGATTCTACCAATGTAGAAAATACTATTTGAAGATTTTTTAGCGTCGCGTCCGTGAAAATTTTCTGAGCCTTCAATATGAAGCGGATGCGGCACAAAGTACGAGCGGACACCGTAATTTTTCCAAAATTCTTTTCGCATTTCAGAAAGGCTGATTAAAGCATCTGTAAGACGATAAATAAAAATATTTGTGAAGTTGAATACATAATAATTCAAATCGCCATGAAATTGCATAGCCGTTTTAAAGCCACAAAGTTTTGACAACAAAATTTGAAAGACTGGAAGTATTCTTCCCCAGTGTCTATGACTTAAAAATAAATCTACTTTATATTCGCGCAGATATTTTTCAAACTCTGTTAATCCTTCTAAAAGTGAACCACGCGATTTAAGCACGACGCGAATGAACGAATTGGAATGGGGGGGTAGGATACTCAAGCTCTGGTCGATATTCATCTGTAAATAGGACAACGCGATAGCCCATTTGAATGTAAATGGGAATAATCGTTGATAAAAATCTTTCAATGCCGCCGCTATAAATTCGCGTGTAGTACAGGGCAATAGTACGAATCTTTCCTGATTTACGCGGAAAAATATTTTTATGTTCGTAAAAAAATTTTAAAACCCAATTTTGATTCTCAAGTATGCTATTATAAAGTTCGAGTGCGGCGACAATCTGCGCGGGCGTGAAGTTTTGCCGAATCTTTATGAAAAAAAGTTCTGGCGTAGCGGAATTTTTCCAAAGTTCAAAAAGCCTGCACAGTAACGAATTTGCTATAAAGATTTTAAGTTCAGATGCAACTATAGCACTTTCAAAAATTTTTCCGTAGACTTGACGGACGGCAGAAATAATTTTCTCCATATCAAACGAAGTAAACGTACTAGAATTTTTTGTAACGTCAACGCCAGTCATTTCATTCACGATAACGACAAAGTCCCGCGTCAAGTTTTGTTGAAGTTCCTGAATGGTAAACGGTTTGGCTATTGGAATGTTAGCCATAATTTCCTTTAGCATAAACTTTTCCTCCGCTAAAAAAATTAACCGTCGAAAATTCGGCGGCTTTTTCATTTAAAAATTTAAAATCGACCAATTATTTAATCGAGTTGAGACGAGCCGCCAAAGTTTCAGCGTCTTCATCACCTTCAGCAGGCGTGATAATCGGTTGTTCGCCAAGATAAACTGTGCCGTTGGATGCGTAGGCGTCCTGTTTGTCATAACCTTTATGATAAGCGACGGCAAGGTTGCCAAGTACGAAGTAGGCGCGTTCACCAGCAGACATACTATTAGTGGCGGCTGGCAGTACAAATTCTTTTTTGTTAATCATAACTTTGCAA
>JAFSUE010000151.1 GCA_017445435.1 Selenomonadaceae bacterium
AATTATGATGTTTTTTCGATGAATGAATATGGCGTTACCGTCAATGAATATCGACTGTGACCTTTAAATAATCTGGAATTTGTTTCTTTTATTCACTTTTAATTTACTAACATTCCCTAGTTTGTAGGAGTTATTAAATGGCGAAAAAAATTTCAAAATACGTCTGTCAAGAATGCGGCGCAGAATCAGTTAAATGGCTGGGGCGCTGTCCTTCGTGCGGACAATGGAATACTTTAGTTGAAGAAAGCGTCGAGGAAGTCAACCCTAAACACGCCTTGACGACAACTTTTGAAGTTCCGCGCAGAATCGCTGACGTTGATTTATCTGAACTGCCGCGCTTTTCGACAGGTTCAGGCGAATTAGATCGCGTACTTGGCGGCGGATTAGTTCAAGGTTCAATAATTTTAATCGCTGGTGATCCTGGCGTTGGCAAGTCAAGTTTGACGTTGGCAGTTTGCGATTACGTTGCAAAAAATAATCGGCGCGTCTTGTACGTGACTGGTGAAGAAAGTTCCCGCCAAATTCGTATGCGTGCTGAAAGATTAAAAGCGCTGGCTGACGAACTTTTTATTTGCGCGGAAAATAATTTTGAGCGAATCACTCAACACGTTGAAAAAGTTGAGCCAGAACTTTTGATTGTCGATTCAATTCAGACGATTTATAAATCTGATATTGAAAGTGCGCCTGGCAGTGTTTCACAAGTTCGCGAATGTTCGGCAGGTTTAATGCGCCTTTCAAAAAGTCACGGCGTCACAACTTTTGTTATTGGTCACGTCACAAAGGACGGCAACTTAGCTGGTCCGCGCGTACTTGAACACATTGTCGACACAGTTTTATTTTTTGAAGGTGAAAGGAACGCTGACTTCCGCGTCTTACGTGCGATAAAAAATCGTTTCGGCGCAACGTCTGAAATTGGATTGTTTGAAATGCGTGACAGTGGACTTGTCGACGTACCTGACGCGTCAAAACTTTTCTTGCCCGATAAGGCAGACGATATTGGAAGCGTAATTGTGCCGACGGTTGAAGGTACAAGACCTTTGCTAGTGGAAGTTCAAGCGCTTGTTGCACCAACGCCGTTTATGCCGCCGCGCAGGACAAGTGATTCAGTCGACATAAAGCGGATTCAACTTTTACTTGCCGTACTTGAAAAGCGCTTGCACTTGAAAATTGGGTCATGCGACGTTTACGTTAAAACGGCGGGCGGAATTAAAATTGATGAGCCTGCAACAGATTTGCCGCTGTCAATCGCGCTGGCGTCGAGTTACGCGAATAGAAAAATTTTGCCGCAATGTGCAATTTTCGGCGAAGTTGGGTTAAGTGGTGAAGTTCGCGCAGTGTCGAAAGCTAGACAACGTGTCGAAGAATCAGTGCGAATGGGCTTTACAAATATTATTCTGCCGAAAAAAAATTTCGCCGAAGTGTCGAAGTTGCAGACTTCAGCGAATTTAAATTTATTGTCAGTTGAAAATCTTCGTGACGCGCTTAAAATTTCAATGCCGCGTGAATAATTAGGAATGCGTAATGCGTAATGAAATTTATGGTAATTAAGCGGCATTTCCCAGCGCCGCACCGCTACGCGAAATTAAGAATGCAGAATTAAGAATTAAAAATTAATCCTTTCTTTTGGCGCAAAAGAAAAGAAGTTTATAAATAAAAATTAATTATTCAACACGCCCTAAAATCCTAGCCAAAAATTAAAATATAAATCGCGGCTAATGCAAAGTATGGACCGTAAGCGAAATAACTTTTACGGTCTTTTTGTTTAGTCAAAATTAAAATTACCGCGACAATTCCGCCAGCTATCGCCGCAATTATTATGACGTTTAAAAGTTTTTCAATGCCAAGCCACATTCCAAGTACCGCTACAAGTTTTATATCGCCGCCGCCAATTCCGCCGCGTGATAAAATTGCCAGAAGTAAAAAAATTCCTCCGCCGATTATCGCCGCAATTAACCTTTCAACAAACGGCAAGTTCAAATGAAAAATTTCTACGCCGCCGATTAAAGCGAACGGCAACAACATTTTATCGAAGATGACGTACTGTTCAAAGTCCGTGAAAATTATCATCGATAAAATAAAAATTGCCGCCGCTACGTAAAAAAATTTTGGCGCGGGAATTGTCCACAAGTTGAAAATGCAAATTGTCAGCAGTAAAAATAAGCACGGCGTACGGAATTTTGCGCGGCTTTCAATTTCATCAGGAAAACTTAGCGGCGCGTTTGGCATTGCATACAAAAAATTTATCCAGCGCGTACCGATGAAAGTTAGCACGGCGGCGATTAACACGCTAAAAATTATTTCCGTCAGCATAAGTTCACTTCCACGTAAAAATTTTTTGAAGTGTACCAT
>JAFSUE010000152.1 GCA_017445435.1 Selenomonadaceae bacterium
ACAGTCTTTGAAAGTGTTATCGCTTGCCAAAGTTTAATGTAGGAATGTTCAATCCAAGCGTCGACTGCCAATTTTTCAACGGAAACTTGCTGTTCCATAAGACCTTTTTGGAACTGCGGAATTTCACCGACGACCAGCGGTTCAGGTCCTTCATTGCCGACGATACAAGGAATTTCAACCATTGCCGTAGGATCAAAATTTTTAATAGCGCCCTTGTTTTCGACAATCAGCAACATATTAGCTTTTGTGTTAAAGGCAATCGCCGTTGCAAGGTCAACAATGAATGACGCGTGGGCGTCGACTTCAATGTTAGTATCTTTAGCCGTGCCGACTTCCTTAATTCTGCGGCATTCGCCGAAAACATTTTTTTCGCGCCCTTCCATAACTTCATTTGCGCGGGTATGGTCGGGATTGGAATGTTTGACAACTTCATCTTGGCAAAGATAATATTTCAAATAAGTATTCGGCAAAGTGTCAGGGTCAATCGGCGCAAAATCTTTTACCATTTCAAAAGTGACAACCCAGCTTGGATCGACGTGTTGAACGCCTTCATCACCGTGCAAATATTTCAGATTGTAGCCGTGTTTGTAGACGTATTCTTTAATTTTCGGCATTACGTCATTTCCCTGCTTATCTTTTATGCTCGTCCACCAGCCGAAATGATTCAAGCCGAAATATTTAAATTCCAAATCTTTCAAGGATTTAAAGCCAGCAATTTGCGCCATTTTTTCTTCAATGTCAACTGGCATATCGCAAATGTTGATAATTTTGGAATTGGGGCAAAGTCTGCGCGTAGCCTCTGCAACGATAGCCGCAGGATTGGAGTAGTTCAAAATCCAAGCGTTAGGCGAATATTTTTCCATGTACTTGACAAGTTCGACAATGCCGCCTATTGAACGCATACCGTAAGCAATGCCGCCAGGTCCGCAAGTCTCCTGTCCTACGACGCCGTACTTGAGCGGAATTTTTTCATCTTTTTCACGCATAGCGTATTTGCCAACGCGAATGTGAGCCATAACAAAATCAACGTCGCTAAAAGCCGTTTCAGGGTCAGTCGTTGCAACAAATTCAATTTCAGGTGCACGCTCTTTAAGTACGATAGCCATTGCGTCTGCAATTACCTGCTGGCGTTCGGCGTCGTTATCGTACAATTTAAGCTTGCGGAGCGGAAACCTATCTTGATGCGAAAGCAACATCATAACGATGCCAGGCGTAAACGTACTGCCGCCACCTGCAACTACGACGGAAAATTTTTTATCCTGCATGAGGATACCTCCCTTGATAATTAGGAATTAGGAATGCGTAATTCGTAATGAGCCAGTAGCTAGTAGCTTTTACTATTAACTAAAAACTACTAACTACTTACTACTCACTACTAACTACTTATTAACTTAAAAATTGATGACAGTATCTTCCGTAACTTTAACCGTCTTGCCCGTTTCTTTCTTCATCTGCGGGAAGTCAGCGGAATTTGTGATAGCCATAACAACTACATCTTTATAGCCAGCCTTAGCAATAACATTTCTGTCAATCTTGACAAGCGGGTCGCCAGCTTTAACATTAGCGCCAGACTTGGTAAGCAGTGTAAAGCCTTCGCCTTTAAGGTTGACTGTATCAATGCCGATATGGATGAGCATTTCAGCGCCGTTTTTAAATTTAAGTCCAACTGCATGTTTTGAATCGTCCATAACCATTGTTATTTCAGCGTCAGCAGGAGCTTTAATCGTGTCTTCAGTAGGTTCAATCGCCACGCCGTCACCCATCATTTTTTGTGAGAACATAGCGTCAGGAACTTCAGACATATCTATAACTTTACCGCTTACAACAGCTTTAATTTCTACGTGTTCAGCCGTATTGACAGATGAAGTTGCAGGAGTCGCCGCAGGTGCAGACGCTACTGGAACAGGATCGGGATCGGGTGAATTAAGCAACGTTTCAAATCTTTCACGAACTTGAGGGACACTTAAACCGACGATAACTTGAATTGCTCTGCCGTTATGTACAAGACCATGTGCGCCGTGTTCAGTGAAAGTTGCAACGCTTGCAATTTTGCTGTCATCTTTAACAGTAACCCTTAAACGAGTTGCGCAGTTTGTAACGTCGACGATATTTGACTTGCCGCCTAAATCTTGAAGGAAGAATGCCGCTTTAATATCTCTTTCGTCACCAGATGCCATAGCTGTCCCAATAGCGCCGCCAGCTTGACCTTGTTGCGCTTTATAATCTGCCTTCGTGTAAAGTTTATCGCCGCCAGCATCTTCACCACGACCAGGCGTCTTGAAGTCAAAGTGAATAATTAAAAATCTGAAGACGAAGAAATAAATTACCGTGAAACACAAGCCTATAGCAATTTGCGTTATGTACGTTCCCGAGTGGTTCGTCCAAAGTGGAATCCAGTTTTGGAAAAGTGCCGCGTCAAGTAAACCGCCGCCAAAGTTACCTGTGACGCCGAAAGTATACATTGTCGCCGCCAAAGTTGCCGCTAAAATTGCGTGAACTGCGAAAAGTGCAGGTGCTACGAATAAAAATGTAAATTCAAGCGGTTCCGTAATACCGCAGAAAACTGCAACTGCCGCCGCTGGGAAAACTAATGCGCCGATTCTTTTCCGACGTTCAGGTTTTGCCGTAGCGTAAATTGCAAGTGCGATACCAGGACAGCCGAAAAGTTTACTGTTGCCGTGCAGTGAGAAACCGCCTTGCGGATAAAGTTCAATCAAAGGTTTAGTTGATTCTGCAAATTGTCTGATATGTTCCAGCCAGTAAGCTTGTAAACCATTGTCGACAATCGCGGGACCAAAGATAAATGGCAGGTAGATAAAATGATGTAAACCTGTTGGAATGAGAAATCTTTCAAGGAATGTATAAAGCCAAACGCCGAAAACTCCTGCACTTGTCAAGAAAACTTGCAACGAAGCTATCGCGGCTTGAACTTGAGGCCATACTAAGCAGAAAAGATACGCAACTGGTATCATCAAGCCGAAACCTGCTACTACGACAAGTGACGAGCCTTTAAAAATTCCCATGTATTCAGGAACATTAACGTCAAATAATTTGTTATGCAACCAAACTGCAAGAGATGAAACAATGATAGCGCCGACGATACCAGTATCAAGCGTCTTGATATTCGCAATGGTGGTTAAACCTGTGCCAGCGCCTGGAGCTTTCGTGAAGTCAACGCCGAAACTTGGTCCCCAAAGTGTCATCATTGCTTGAATGAAATAGTTGAAAATCATGAAAATGAGGAAAGATTCCATTGCGGCGCGTGCATTTTCTTTTTGCGCAAGACCTATCGGCAAGCCTATACAGAAAAGCAACGCCAT
>JAFSUE010000153.1 GCA_017445435.1 Selenomonadaceae bacterium
AGTACTTGCCGAAAGACTTACGAATATTTTCTTTTTCCTTAGGAACATTATTTGTTGGTTCAGGTGGTTTACGTTTCGGCAATAATTTTTTGATTCTGTCGAGTATACCCATTAAAATTAAAAAACTCCCTTCAAAAATTCGGCTTCTATTTTAAAGTCTTATCAAAATAAAATCAAGCAACAAAAATACTCCAACTTAAAAGGCTGGAGTTTTTTTAGTTAAACTAATTCATTGTGCTAGTTGATATTAAGCATTTTTTTTTATTTAAAATTTTTTTAGGATCTACTTTTTCTTTTGGCGCAAAAGAAAAAGTAGCAAAAAGAAAACATAGCCCGCTGAAATCGCATCACGCGATTTGCGCGGGCGGGCGCACGTCCTGTGCGCCCTTTATATTCCAACTTTATCGATACCACTAGCTTAAATTTTTTAGTTTACTTATCACGACTTAGATTAAATTTTAAACCGTCCAACAGCTTCTTGCATTTCGGTTGCCAAATTTGAAAGTGCTTGTGACGCCGCCGCAATTTCTTCATTGGATGCAGATTGTTCTTGAGTCGCCGCTGAAATTGTCGTCGTATGTTCGGAAGTTTTACGGCTAACTTCGTCGATTGATTCAACCGCAGTAACAATTTTTGACGCGCCGTCCGAAACAGTTTTCATTGAAGTACCAATGCCGCCCATTTGCTTTTTAATGTCATCAACGCGCCGCATAATTTGCTGGAACTGTTCGCCGACTTCACGAATTGCCGCCGTGCCTTCCTTAACATCACGCGTACCACTTTCCATTGACTCAACGGCATTTGCAGTTTCATTTTGAATTTGCGTAATCCTATCGCGAATTTGTTCAGCAGAAGTTTGAGATTCAGCGGCAAGTTTTCTAACTTCCTCCGCTACAACGGCAAAGCCACGCCCTTGTTCACCAGCTCTAGCCGCCTCAATAGCCGCGTTGAGTGCAAGTAAGTTTGTTTGTTCGGCAATAGCTGAAATAGCTTCGACAATCTGTCCAATCTGCTGGGAATTTTCGCCCAACTTCCTGACGACTTCAGCAGACGCCATAACACTTTTTTCAATGTTGCCCATTTTGCCGACGGCGCTTTTCATCAATTCTTCGCCACGTTGTGCCGCCTGTGCAGTTTCATTCGACGCACGAGTAACATCTTTTGTCTTTTCAGACATCTGTTCAATATCGCCGAAGACAATATCAACGCTTTCTTTAGCCGCAGTAATATCTTCTAACTGCTGATTCATATTGTTGCTAACGTCGCCGACAGATTCAGCCACGTGAACTGAAGTATCTGCCGATTGATGAGCGCTTGCAGTAAGCTGTTCAGACGCCGCCGCAACTTGGTCTGACGTATTCGCCATTTTTGAAATAAGGTTGCGCAAATTTTTACTCATTTCGTTAAAGGCTCGCGCAAGTGACCCAACTTCATCTTCCGTAGTAATGGCAATATCTTTCATCTTCAAATTGCCTTTTGCCAGTTCCGACGCGTGACCTTCCAACTCAATAATAGGAGTGGTGATAGACGTTGCCATTTTGCGAAGAATGACGAGCATTAAAACTAAACCGATAATCGCCAGTACAAGATAAACGTTGCGAAGTTGCCGCGCAGTTGCAAAGACAAAATCTTCAGCAACGGCAATTCCTAAAATCCAGCCAGTAGTGTTAAGTGTCGCGTAGACGAAAATTTCATCGCCTTGTGTACCGTCTCCAGCAATTACAAAATGCCCAATGGGTTGATTCAACATTTCATCAAAATGTGACGCAAGGTAGGGAATTTCCTGTACGCTTTTAGTATCGCTACTTCTTGATCTAGCTAAAATGTTGCCAGAACGTTCCATGATAATTCCGTTGCCTTGTCCGCGATACGTCATCTTTTTAACTTGATCCGTCAGAACGTTCAACGTTATATCGTTACAAACTGCGCCGATAATTCTGCCGTTAGCTTTAATTGGTGCCGCCGCAGAAAAAATTAATTTTTGGGTGTTCACGTCGACGTAAGCTTCAGTAAAGATAGTTCCGCCAGCTGCTACAGCGGCTTTGTACCAAGGACGAGCAGTAGGATCAACTTTGCCAGTCGAATCGCCCGAGTTGTACGAGAAAAAATAACCGTCACTAAGTCCAACAGTCATTTCCAAAATGTCTTTGTCTGAAGTCGCCAAGCCCAAGAGTTCCCGCGTCTTCATACGTGTTAAATCGCCGTTGTAACCCGTGAATAAGTTTGCCGCAAATTCTGCAGACGCCGCCTTTTTATCAAGCCAGCCATTTAATTCGTTAGCCTGCGCATCAATAACGGCGTTCATTTCAGCTTCGATTGATTCGTTAAGCCCCTTATTCGACATATAGTAGCCGACGATTGAAACTAAGCTTATTAACGTTCCCGCCATTACGGCAACGATAAAAAACTTTTTCATTAAACTGAAATTCATGGCACTTTACCCGCGAAAAATTTTTAACCGAAGTTAAACGCGGTACCTCCTTTTAATTTATTTAAAGTTTTGATTCGTTATCGCAGGTAATAATCCTTTTAAGATTTATAAATTTTTTGAAAACTTTTTTAGTGAGTAGTCAGTAGTCAGTAGTAAGTAGTGAGTAGTTAGTAGTTTTAATTACGCATTACGCATTCCTAATTCCTAATTAATTAAAATTTCCAGTTCGCTGAAATAAATTTTAATTTCGCGTTCAGCACTTTCTGGACTGTCGGAGGCGTGAACTGCATTTTTACTGCCATTTTCCGCGTAAAGTTTGCGTACAGTACCTTCAGCCGCATTTGCAGGATTTGTCGCGCCGTTAATTTCGCGGACACGCTTAATAACGTTTTCGCCGCTAAGTACCAATGCCATAAGCGGAGCGCTAGTCATAAATTCCACAAGCCCTTCATAGTACGGACGCCCAATGTGTTCGACGTAATGTGACGCGGCAATTTTTTTATCCATCTTCAAAATTTTTGCCGCGCAGATTTTAAACCCTTCGCGTTCATACATCTTCAAAATATCGCCGCAATGTCCTTGACCAAATGCGTCTGGTTTAATCAATACTAAAGTTTTTTCCATTTTAATCAGCTCCAAATTTTTTTAAAATTCAAACGGCGTTGCACTCATAATAAGTTTTGGATTATTTTCAGTAATCCAGCCGAGTGACCATTCATTTTCCAAAATTAACACGGGATTTTCATTTCTGTCGAGGACAAACATTCCGCGATCAGCGCCGCGCAGAGTTGTAGGCGTAACTTTGCTGTCGTCGTCGTACTTAAGCCAACGCGCAACTTCAAAAGGCAACATTGTTAAAAGCACGTCGACTTTGTATTCAGACTTCAAACGGTACTGCAAAACTTCAAACTGCAACGTGCCAACCGTGCCGACAATGTACGAATCCGTTCCCGCGCCGACTGGATAGAAAAGTTGTATCGCGCCTTCCTGCGTCAACTGCTCAATGCCCTTTGAAAATTGCTTACGTTTCATCGTATCTTTAGCTTGAACTCGCGCAAATTTTTCTGGCGGAAAAATCGGAAAATCTTCAAACTTAAATTTATGTGCGGCGTCAGTCAGCGTGTCGCCAATTCCAAAAATTCCCGTGTCGAAAAGTCCAACAATATCGCCTGGAAAAGCTTCTTCGATAATCTGTCGTTCCTGCGCTAAAAATTGTTGCGGCTGTGCAAGTTTTACAATTTTATTCGTCGCCGCGTGCCAAACTTCCATATTTCTTTTAAATTCGCCTGAACAAATTCTGATAAATGCAAGTCTATCACGGTGTGCGGGATTCATATTCGCTTGAATTTTGAAGACGAAGGCTGAAAATTTTTCGTCATTCGGTTCAATAATTCCGTCGTCAGAAAGGCGCGGCGCAGGCGGCGGAGCAAGGCGTAAATATTCTTCCAAAAAATTTTTTACGCCGAAATTTGTCATCGCTGAACCAAAAAATGTTGGTGTCAAATCCCCCGCGTTAATTTTGTCCACGTCGAACTTTTCGCCAGCTTCATCAAGCAACATTAAATCATCTTGCAAGGCGTCAAAATTGGCTTGACCGATTCGTTCAATAACTTTTTTGTCGTCAGGTGAAAAAATTTCTGAAATGCGTTCAGTTTGTCCGTGCGAAGTATCTTCCGCGAAAAGTTCAATTAAATTTTTCTGCCTATCGTAGACGCCTAAATATTTGCCGTCCGTACCAATCGGAAAATTCATTGGGTAAGCGCGAATGCCCAAAACTTTTTCAACTTCATCAAGCAAATCCAGCGGAATTTTTCCGTAACGGTCAAGCTTGTTTATGAAAGTGAAAATTGGAATGCGGCGTTCACGACAAACTTTGAAAAGTTTTTTAGTTTGCGCCTCAACGCCTTTTGCCGCATCCAAAACCATAACCGCGCTGTCGACCGCCATTAAAGTCCTGTACGTATCTTCAGAAAAATCTTGGTGACCAGGCGTGTCTAAAATGTTTATACGGAAATTTTTGTAGTCAAATTGCAAAACTGAACTTGTGACGGAAATTCCGCGTTGCTTTTCAATTTCCATCCAATCTGAAACAGCGTGACGTTGTGCCTTGCGTGATTTTATTGAGCCAGCAAGATGTATCGCGCC
>JAFSUE010000154.1 GCA_017445435.1 Selenomonadaceae bacterium
CGAATAACGCTGAAAATTTTGTTGACGCAGGAAAGTTTTTTAAGCGCCTCTTCCGCCGCCAAAATATTTTTATGCTTAACTTCGTGAGTAATGACAACTAATTCCGCGCCGCCTTCAACTGCCGCGTTTGTCTGCATAACCGATTTTAAACTAACCTGCGCGTCACCGAAAGTCGTAGCAATTTCGCCAAGTACGCCAATTTCATCATTGACAAGCAGACGGACAAAATATGACGACGTAGTTTCATCAAGCGGACAAATTTTTTTCTGTTCGTAGCAAGTGCAACCAAATCTGCCGACAACGCCAAGTTGAAGTCCACGCGCAATTTCCACAATATCCGAAATGACGGCAGACGCAGTTGGATAGCCCGCGCCAGGTCCATAAAACATAGCTTCATCAATAGGATTGCCGCGCACAAAAATTGCGTTGAATACGCCATTAACCGACGCTAATGGATGATTATTAGGCAAAAGTACGGGATGAACTCTAACGTCAACGCCTAAGTCAGATTCTTTACCAATCGCCAAAAGTTTAACCGTGTAGCCCAACTGCGCGGCGTAGCGAATATCTTCAGGCGTAATTTTCGTAATACCTTCAATCGACACATCTTCAAACTTAACGCGGGAATTGAAAGCTATCGACGCTAAAATTGCAATTTTCCGCGCGGCGTCTTTACCTTCAACATCAGCGGCAGGATTAGCCTCCGCGTAACCTTTAGCCTGCGCCTCTTTCAAAACTGTATCGTAGTCCGCGCCGTCTTCCTTCATCTTCGTCAACATATAATTCGTTGTGCCGTTGACAATGCCGAGAACTTCGGAAATTTTATTTGGCGTCAAGGAACGTTTCAGCGGCATAATGATAGGAATTGCGCCGCCGACGGACGCTTCAAAAAGGAAGTCAATTTGATTTTTATCCGCCGCGTCAAAAAGTTCATAGCCGAATTGCGCTACAACATCTTTATTCGCCGTGACAACGTTTTTGCCGTGCGCCATTGCCTTCAAAATAAAATCTTTCGCAGGTTTAATGCCGCCCATAAGTTCAACGACGATTTTAATTTCAGGGTCGTTTAAAATTTCGTCGTAATTATTTGTAGCGGGAAGTCCTTGTGCGTGAAGTTTAGGAATTTCATGAGGAAGTACCAAAATATTTTTAATTTCAATGTCAGTACCAGCGCGTTGAGAAATTACGGCGTGATTTTCCTGCAAAACTTTTATGACACTGCCGCCGATAGTTCCAGCGCCGAGCAGTGCGATTTTTATAGAATTTTTATCCAAAATTTTCACTCCATTTTTTTAGTTAGTAGTGAGTAGTAAGTAGTGAGTAGTGAATTTAATCATTACGCATTCCAAATTACGCATTTTTCAAAGCGTCAACTTTATCTAAACGTTCCCAAGGCAAATCAACATCAGTTCTGCCGAAATGTCCATACGCTGAAGTTGGACGGTAAATCGGACGACGTAAATTCAACATCTTAATGATTCCTGCAGGTCTCAAGTCAAAATTTTCTTGTACAAGCTTAGAAATAATTTCTTCGTCAACTTTATTCGTGCCGAAAGTGTCAACGTTGACTGAAACAGGACGTGCAACGCCGATTGCATATGCCAACTGAATTTCACAACGGTCAGCCAATCCCGCCGCTACAATATTTTTTGCAACGTACCTTGCCGCATATGACGCGCTACGGTCAACCTTCGTCGGGTCTTTACCGCTGAATGCGCCGCCGCCGTGACGTGCCATTCCGCCGTAAGTGTCGACGATAATTTTTCTGCCAGTTAAGCCAGAATCGCCTTGAGGTCCGCCAATTACAAATCTTCCTGTAGGATTGACGAAAATTTTTGTCGCCGCTGAAAATAAATCTTCAGGGACAATAGGCTTGACAACGTATTCAATCACATCATTTTTAATTTGTTCAATGCTAACGTGCGGGTCGTGTTGCGTCGAAACAACGATTGTATCAACTGCAACAGGCTTGTCGCCTTCGTAAGCTATCGTGACTTGTGTTTTACCGTCAGGACGCAGATAATTCATTTCGCCAGTAACTTTGCGAATGTCAGCCAGCTTGAATGCAAGTTTATGGGCAAGCGAAATGGGCAACGGCATATATTCAGGCGTTTCATTCGTCGCGTAGCCGAACATCATTCCTTGATCGCCAGCTCCGATAGCGTCTTCAATATCCATATCGCCTTCGCGTGATTCAAGGGCGCGGTCAACGCCTTGTGCAATGTCGGGCGATTGTTCATCAAGGGAAATTAAAACGCCAACGGTGTCAGCGTCGAATCCGTAAGCTGAATTTGTATAGCCGATTTCGCGAATTGCTTCACGAATAATTTTTGCAATGTCGACGTAGCAAGTTGTGGAAATTTCGCCGACAACGTGAACTTGTCCAGTAGTGACGACGGTTTCACAGGCAACGCGCCCATTGGGGTCACGCTCTAAAATTGCGTCAAGAATGCTATCAGAAATTCTATCAGCAACTTTATCGGGATGCCCTTCAGTTACTGATTCAGAAGTAAATAAACGTCTCTTCAATTAAAACACTCCTTAAAATTTTTATACGAAGATATTTTACACCATTTCACATTGAAAGTTCAACTGCGTTTAATTTTAAGCAAAAAAATTACCGCTCAATGGCGGCGATAGTTTTTAAATTCTACATTCTAAATTCTTAATTCAATTATCGCAGATAATCAAGCGTCGTCGTAGGTACAAGCTTTTTCAATTTGTCGAAGTCGCCAACTTTTAATGCGGCGCGTACAGATTTAGCACTGATGACTTGCCCGTCAATTTCTCTGCGCGGAATTTCGCAAAAATTTATATGGCTTGAATCAACTTGTACGTCCTGCAGATTTTCTTTGTTGAAGTAGCCTGAAAAAGTTTTCTGCGAAATGATAAATTGACCGCTAGGCAAAACTTCGACGTTAGGAAATTTTTCAGTGCCGCGTTTCACCATTTCAAACCTATCAGCAAAAGTAAATTCGCTTTTATCTTCTGACACGACCATTATAAAAAGTTTGTGAACTCTTGCCGCCGCCAATGCCGCCTCAATTCCCGCGTGTCCCGCGCCGATTACAACTACTTCGTATTTGTCAGCTACAAACATTTTTCTACCTTATTTTATTAAAAACTTTTTGCCAATTATAAAATATTTCGTCAAAATTTGGAAGGCTAAAAATTTTTATCAAAAAGCGGCGTAATCCCCCTATGGAGATATAAGCCGCAAACTTTGACTTTAAAAATCACATAGTTTAAAATAAAGTAGCGGTTAGCCTTCCGCTTTAACAAAAAAGTGTTTAAAATCAACGGTTGAAACGAAACCGTTTAGGAGCAAGCACTCGCCCTTGCCGCAGCGTAGCACTTAGCGATTTTTCGCTGGACTCAGTGAACTATGACGGGTATAAAAGAAGTTGCGAAAGTCGATGAGAAAAGATAGCAGGAAGAGGCGTTTGGCTGTACCTGCAGAAATCGGAGGCATTTTTTTTTTAAAAAGTAAAAAAGTAGCCTGAAG
>JAFSUE010000155.1 GCA_017445435.1 Selenomonadaceae bacterium
ATAGCAATTATTCTGTCTGAAAAATCTGTTTGAACTTCGCGCCCATTTTTATCAAAAAATACTGAACAAATTTCACCAACAGCGCCCGTCGTACGCAATGATTCAATAGCTTGTTTTCCAAATTCGCCCATCCATATTAAATTTGAAGATTTAACTGGTGCGCCAATGCCGACAATTCCAATATCAAGTTTTTCCCAAAAGGCGGAAATTTTTTCGTAGTTTAAATCTTGAACGATAGCATTTCTAATTTCAGCAGTGCGCGTGATAGCTGGCGCGTAAATGTAATGACACCTGCCGCCAAAAGCGCGTGAAAGTTCATAGCAAAGGGTGTTGACGTGGTATTCACTGTCAATATTTTCTGGTCCGCCGTCAAGCGGTATGAAGTCCGAATCAATTTTAGGAAGTTTTGAATTTTCGGCGTAACGTGTAAGCTCACGAATTGAAGTTCCCCACGCCAAGCCGATAACTAAATTATTTGAAACGATTCTGCGCAAAAGTTGAAGACCTGCGCGACCCATTGCCTGCTTAACTGCAAGTAAGTCGTACGATTTCGGCACGATAAAACATTCTTTAAGCCCAAACCGTTTTTCCATAGCTGATTCAAGATCTTCAAATTTTTCATTGGCGACAGTAATTGTGACAATGCCTTTATCAAGTGCGCGTTTCAAATATTTGCTTATGGTAGTGCGTTCAACACCAAGTTTTTTTGCAATATCATTTTGTTTCATATGTTCCAGATAATACATTCCAGCAACTTTAATTAAAATTCTTCTTTCAACTGGTGTCATCTTAATCAACCTCCCTTCAAAATTTTTCTCAATTTTAGTGATTGTAATTCCCCTTTGCAAAAAATTTCTTTAACTTTGGGCTGATTTTCAGTAAAAATTCCGTAAAAATTTTGTACATTGTCACATTTGAGCTTTTAAATATAGTTTTCGTGAATTTTAATTTTGCCCCAATCATTTGTGAAATAAAAAATAGGAAGTAGATTTTTTACTACTTCCTACACCCTATCAACTACTCACTAGCTACCATTTACGTTGCCCGCGATTAGATTTCCAGCTAGCAATTAAAATAAGTAATGCAAAAATTTCTATCCTGCCGACAATCAAAATTAGCCCACAAAAAATTTTCGCTACGTCTGGCAAGAGTAAAAAAATATTCGCGTCGACAATTTGCGGCAAAGTTCCTACGTTCGTTAAGCAAGCCGCTGACATTGCAACTGCTTCTGAAAATTTTGGTTCCATAAAACTTAACAGCGCCGAACTTATGAATAATGTTAAACACGTTATAAAAAAAAATCCTAGTATGCGCCCTACGGTAGCTGGCGGCACTGCCATATTGTTGACGCGAATACTAGTTATCATATGCGGATGAATTGTCTTTTTGACTTCCGCCGCCGCAGTTTTCATCAGCACTAAAACGCGTACCATTTTTAAGCCGCCAGTTACTGAACCCATACAGCCGCCGAGAATCGCCATTAAAAAAATTAAAAAGCGGTCGAAGTCGTGTACCGTGTCGAAGTCCACTAAATTTATTCCAGTCGTGCTTAAATATGAAATGACATGAAAAATTGAGTGGCGGAAAATGTTTAGCGAATCAGCTTGCGGATCTCTATTCATCGCTACGAAAAAAATTATTATCACGCTGAAAAAAATTATTCCTAAGCTAAATTTTACTTCCGAGTTCGTAAAAAAAATTTTAACGTTGTCAAAAAAATTTTGTCTTAGCCGCTTAAAATAATTTATTCCGCGCTGAAAAAATTTTTCCTCAACGTCACTGCGCGGAGGCGGCAACGTCTGAATCAATCTGTAGTACAATAAAAAATTTCCGCAGGCAAGTAGCATTGAAAAAATTGCCGCGTATTCAACGTAGACGCTTGAACTTGCAGGAAAAAAATCGCCGCCGCCTGTCGATATGCAACGCATTGCCATTAATAGCGCGTCCCAAAAATTTAATCCCGCCAGTTTGAACAGTACAAAACTTATTAGCGTTAAGCCCATGTAAGTTTTTATTATACGTTGCGACATTGTATTCATCTGTCCAAAAAGTGGGCTGAAAAGTTGTCCGCCCTGCAATGTCATTGTCAAGCCGAAACAGCCGCCAACTTCAGGCATCAGCGTTACAAGCATTACTAAAAAAATCAGTGAGCCGAACCACATTAATAAACTTTGCCATATTCGTAAAATGTACGGCGCATTTGGCGAAAGGAGCGATAAGCCCGCCGACGTTACGTCTGAAATTGTTTCTAACATTGCGTCGAATGGAAATAGCCAGCCCGTCAATAAAAATGGCGTCATTCCAATAGCCGCGATTAATGGATAGATGATGAACATTGACAGCGCCGCGCTAAAAATTGGCAGTCGTCGACGATGATTTTTTCCGTACCGAGCAAGCGTCACGCCTAATATTGCCGTGAAAATTGCGGGGATTGAAAAAATTGTGATGGCGTAGAATGACTGCATTTCAACTGCCGCGTACAAAATTGGTACGGAAAATACAAAGACGAACGCGACTAATACACTACCCAGCAAACTTGAAATTATTTTTTTATCCATTTTAGGTTTAGGGATTAGCTTTTATCTTTTAAATGAAAAATTTTTTATATTATAACAAAAAATTTAAAACGTGTGGCGAATTTTTTTATTTAACCTGAAATATATTTGATACTGTCGGATGGATTTTTTAGGTTGCAGGAAAAATTTTTATTTTGTTGAAAGATTATCTAAAATTTTTTTTGGAGGTAGCGGGTTAATGGAAATTGATATTAGCAAAATAAAATTCGACGCAAATGGACTTGTTCCCGCGATTGTGCAAGAAGAAAGCGGACAAGTTTTAATGTTGGCGTACATGAACGAAGAATCTTTGAAAAAAACTGTTGAGACAGGCTACACGCACTTTTACAGCCGCAGTCGTCAAACTTTGTGGAAGAAAGGCGAAACTAGCGGCAATGTTCAGCAAGTCAAAGCGCTTTACTATGATTGCGATGGTGATACACTTTTAGTTGTAGTTCATCAAACTGGCGTTGCTTGCCACACGGGAACTTATTCGTGTTTCAGCGGACGCAGGCTTGATGCGAATGATAAACTTCCTGCCGTCGTCGAACAGCCGCCGCAGGAAAATCTTTCACTGGTTTTGTACGAACTTTATTCCGTTATTAAAGATCGGCAACGTCACCCTGTCGAAGGTTCATATACAAATTATCTTTTCGGCGCTGGGCAAGATAAAATTCTTAAAAAACTTGGTGAAGAGGCAGTCGAAACAATTATTGCGTCGAAAAATGGAATTGAAGAAAATATTTTGTACGAAATGGGTGACCTTTGGTATCATTGCCTTGTACTTTTGGCATTTCACGGCATTAAACCTGAAAATCTTTTCGCGGAGCTTATGAATCGTCGTAAAGGCGGAGCTTATCACAAGTTCACTGGCAAGACTGGCGAACGCCCTAAAGATTAAAATGAAAAAATTTTTATTTGTATTAATACTAATTATCGCGTGGGGATTTTTCAGCGTCTTCCCTTCGCATGACGCATTGCGCATTTCTAATTACGCATTGACAGAAGCTCAACCAATTTCAGAAATTGCGGCAGGTCCAAAAATTTTAGTGCTGAATTATCATCAAGTAAATGACAGTGCAACTTCACTTGCCGTACCTGTAGCAGATTTTGATTCGCAAATGGCGTACCTTGTCGATAGCGGCTACATTGCGATAACGCCTGACGCTTTACTTAGCGCGTTGGAAGGTGAACTGGAATTGCCGCCTAAACCTATGCTGATAACTTTCGACGACGGCTACACAGATAATTATGAAAATGCTTTTCCGATTCTTCAAAAATATGGACTTCGCGCGACAATTTTTATTATTCCTGCATTCGTCGGCAAGCCAGGTTATATGACGTGGGACGAACTGAAAGAAATGGAAGAAAATGGAATTACAATGCAGTCTCACACGCTGAATCACATTGCGCTTGAGGAATTGCCAGATGACGGACTGCGCGTTGAACTTCTCAATTCAAAACGTATGCTGGAAGAAAAACTTGGTCATGCCGTTGACTTCGTGGCTTATCCTACTGGCACGTACAATCTTCATATCGCGGCGATTGCTAAGGAAGTCGGCTACAAAGGCGCGTTTACGATTAAGTACGGCAATGTTGACTTGGGCAGCAATTTGTTTGCATTGGAGCGCGTACCGATTTTTCACACGGCTACAACTATGAAAGATTTTTATGAACGCATTGAATACCGCCAAAATTTTGAAGAATTTGGATGGATTAAAAAATAATGCGTAATGCTTAATGCGTAATGAGGAATGATTTTTTGAGACAAAAGAAAAATTAGTTCAAATAAAAAAATTAAATTCTTAAGAAAAATTAGTTTATAAATTTTAAAGACTCTTGACGATTTTTCAGCCGAGAGTTTTTTTGTGGTTATTTTGAAAAATAATTTTATTGTACGATAAAAAAATTTTTGTGTTATAATGTGTTTCAATAAGTAGTGAGTAGTTAGTAGTTAGTAGTGAGTAAGAATTTTTTTATTACGCATTACGCATTCCTAATTACTCATTAAACAAGGGGAGGAATTTTTTTACAATGGAAGTTGTATATCTGCTCAACAGCGGATTTATGGTTAAGGACGAAGACACTTTGATATTGTTTGACGATTACGACGACCCAGAAAAAATTGTCGATAGAGTTGTTGGTAAAGGAAATTTTGAGCATTTATACATTTTAGTGAGTCATGCGCACTTCGATCATTTTGGTACGCACATTCGCGCCTACGCGCCGCAGACTTCACGCTACATTTTCAGCAACGACATTAAACATACAAAGCGCGTTAAAATGTTCCCCGCCGAACTTATCACGTTTATAAAAAAGTACAGCGAATGGGAAGGCGACGGCATTAAAATTTCTACCTACGATTCAACGGACGTAGGAGTTTCATTTTTAGTTGAGTTAAGCTCTGGTATAAAAATTTTTCACGCTGGCGATTTCAACTGGTGGCATTGGGAAAGTGACGCGCCTGAACAAAAAGTTTTGGCTGAAAAAAGTTTTAAACGCCAACTTAAACGTATGCAAGGGCTTGAAGTTGACGTGGCATTTTTCCCAGTCGACGGCAGACTTGGTGAAGCGCAAGAAAAAGGCGTCACTGAATTTGTAAAGCAAGTTAGCGTAAAAAATCTTATTGCAATGCACCGCGTCGGTTATCCTGCGTGGATACCGTCAAGAAATTTCCGTGACAATGCGCCTGACAATCTTAATATTTGGTCGCCGATAAAATCAGGTGAACGTCAAATTATAGAGTTCTAAACTGGAGGGTCTTAGATGACGCAGTTTGACAAAAGAAACATCAGCATGATGATGGACTTTTACGAAATGACGATGGCTAACGGCTACTTTGTAAATGGCGGCGAAAATACCCGCGTTGCCTTCGACGTTTTTTATCGGCGCAATCCTGATAACGGCGGTTTTGCAATTTTCGCTGGGCTTGAACAAATAATTGAGTACGTCGAAAATATGAACTTCAGCGCAGAGGACGTGGAATATTTCCGCGCACAAAATATTTTCAGCGAAGATTTTTTAACGTACCTTGCGAACTTCCACTTTCACGGCGATATTTACGCCTTCCCAGAAGGTACGATAATGTATCCTAATGAACCGTTCCTTACTGTCATTGCGGATTTAATCGACGCCCAATTAGTTGAGACGGCAATTCTTTCACAGATAAATCATCAGTCTTTGATAGCTACGAAGGCGCGGAGAATTGTACGTTCAGCGGAAGGAAGATTTGTTTCAGATTTTGGCGCTAGACGTGCTCACAATATGGACGCGGCAACTTACGGAGCGCGGGCGGCATTTATCGGCGGCGTAAACGGTACGGCAACTGTTTCAGCTGGAAAAATGTTTGGAATTCCAGTCAACGGCACAATGGCGCACAGTTGGGTTATGTACTTCAGCGATGAGTTTGAGGCGTTCAAGCGTTACGCGGAAATTTACCCAAATTCCGCCGTCTTCCTTATCGACACTTACGACGTTATACACAGCGGCGTACCAAATGCAATTCGCGTTGCTAAGGAAATTTTGGAGCCAGCAGGACACCGTTTAAAAGGCGTCAGAATTGATTCAGGCGACTTGGCGTACTTATCAAAGCGCGTTCGTAAGATGTTAGACGAAACAGGACTTAATGACTGCAAAATTATTGTGTCGAACAGCTTAGACGAATTTACTATAACTTCCCTTTTGAATCAAGGCGCGGCGATTGACAGTTTTGGCGTCGGCGAAAGATTGATAACAGCGAAGTCTGAACCAGTTTTCGGCGCGGTTTATAAACTTGTGGCGATTGATGAAGGCGGAATTTTCACGCCGCGAATTAAAATTAGTGAAAACGTTGAGAAAATTACTAATCCTGGCTTGAAGAGCGTTTACAGAATTTACGATGAAAGCGGACACGTTATCGCCGATATGATCGCCCTGCTTGATGAAGTTATTGACTTATCGACGCCTTTTAGGTATATTGACCCAGTCAAGCCTTGGAAACAACGTTCATTTACAAATTGTACGGCGAAAAATCTTTTAAAACTGTACGTTAAAGACGGGCGGCGCGTTGAACAAC
>JAFSUE010000014.1 GCA_017445435.1 Selenomonadaceae bacterium
ATGATGGCTAGTGAAACAACTTTTTCTGAAACGGAATTGACAGATTCTATTGGTGAAGCGCTACAAGATGTTGAACTGCCGAAATACAATGATAAAATTCACGGTATGATGTGCGTTGCGGCGTTGGAGTCTGCGGACAGCTACGGCTTTAACGTCTACCAAATTTACATTGAACCCGATGAAAATATTGGCAAAAAGTACTGGATACCGAATAAGCGTACATTTTATAGCTATGAAGATGAAAACTTGCAAACTTTCTTCAACGGCGACAAATAAGAATTAATAATTAAGAATTAAGAATGCAGAATTATTTTTTTAAGCTAATCCCTAACAAAAGGTGATGCTATGTTGCAAAGAAATGAACTTCACTTTGAACGCCGTTCGATTTTAACTGCCGCCCAACTTCGCGCGATTGAAAGTTTTCCGCGTGAAATTCTGCGGCTGAAATATCTTGACTACGGCAACGGCATAATCAGCGGCGTTGACTTCGTACAGCGCGGCGACGAAATTTTCACGACTGAAGGTATTGTCAAGCTTGGCAATTTTTTCTACTGCGCGGACGAAATAAATTTATCGACGCTTGCTAAAAGTGCGATTGGAACTTTTAAATATCACTTCGTACTTGCTGAACCGAAACGTACTGCGGCTGAAAATGTCACGACAGAAAAAATTTCCCTTGAAGTCAAACAGCTTGAGAAAAATTTTACTGGCTTTGAATTTGGAAAATTTACTTCAGGACTTAGAATAAAATTGCCTAAACTTGACGCGGCAAATTTATTTGAAGAGTTCACGGCGAAAGGTAGCCGATTGAACTTGCTGAATGTGCCGTATTCGGTACGCGGCGGGACGACTTTTCATCCGTACATTTTCCGCGCAGTTTTGAAAAAGTTGGAGTCGAAAGAAAATCCTTCGCCAGCTGATACCGCGCTGATGATTCATCTTGCAAATTTTGGCGTGGCTACAATTCCCGCGCTGAAAATTTACGTACAAAGTAACGGCGTTAATTGGCGTGACGATTCGCGCGAAAATATTTTTAAATCGATTCTTGCCGCCATACAAGCTGAATGGAAAATTAAATTGCCTGAAAACTTTTCTGACAGTCAAGAAAAAATTCCAACTACTACAAAAGATACAGGATTTTTCGTCTAAAAAAAATTATCTCCTATGAAAAATTCGTAGGAGATTTTTTATTTCAAATTTTAATTCCGCTAAATTTTATCTGTTGTCAGCAATGTACTTGCGCATAAATTTAATAGTTTCGTCGGAAATGATATTTTCTTTCTTTTCGTAGTTGATAATGCGGAACAACATACTAACGCGCTCAATAATCGGCTTATTAGCGGTCTTGAACTTTTCGCCGTTGATAGTGAGTTCGACTTTGCCATTAGTGGAAAGTACGCTGAAAGACGCGCCGAGCAATTCTTTACCGTCATTATTTTTGATTGAGTAGCGAATATCAAGGTCGCCTGCAGAAGTTTCCCACGTAAGCTGGCGATTGATAGCTTGGTAAACCAAAATGTCGATGTACTCCCGAATAATTTCGTGTGTCCTAGTATTCATAACCGAACCTCCTTGCACTAGAAAAATATTAACTAGCCACAGCCACTAGCAACTAACTACTGACTACTAACTACTCACTACTTACTAATTCATCATAGATTTGATAGCGTCTTTGACAACTTCCATTTGCGTCGACAATCTAGCGTCAACTCCACCGTTCGGCGTCTCAATGACACAATCGCCTGGCTTTAATGCGTCGTCAGAAATAATTTCCAAAATCGCCGTGCCGTCCGTCAACATACCCTGCAATTCGCCACGCGCCACTAAAACTAAGTCGTAACTGTTCGGCTCAACGTGAACTTTAACTTCTTTTTGGTCGCGAACATATTTAATCGCCTCACGTACGACAGGCAAAATTTCTTTCGGCACGTCAATAAAATGTTGCGGCAAAATTTTTTCAATCGCCATTAAAATAATTTTAGCCACGTCATCTTCTGCGCGGACAAAATAATCAGCCGTCGCAACTTTAGCGTCTTGAAGTGTTTTTTCAGCTTGTTTATTAGCCGCGTTAATGGTGTCTTTGAGTTCGTCACGTGCATTTTTTTCGCCGTTATCGTGACCAACTTTGTAGCCTTCCTCAAAACCTTTAGCGTAACCCTCACGTTTAGCGTCGTCACGAATCAATTCAGCTTCGTCTTTAGCGTCAAGTAAAAGCGCGTCACATTCAGCTTGTGTACGCTGTTTCAATTCTTTAAGTTTCTTTTCATCTTTTTGCAAAGAAATGAAACGTTCCGCTAAATTTTTTTCGCGCTGGTCAATGTCAGCCAACATTTGATTCAAAGTTTCTTCCTTAAGCCGTACATCATCGTCCTGCGAATCTTCTTCAACTTTTTCAACCTCTTCATCAACTTTTTTTTCTTTATCAGACTTCGCGGAAACACCGATTTTAACAGGTTCGCCGCTTGCCCACCACGTCCGCCGCACAATTTTATTTGGTAACATAATTTATAGCGCCTCCGTGCAGTTACTTTCAACAATTTTTTCAGAAAATTTTTATCGTTAATTGATTGTAGCATAAAGTTTAAATTTCGTCTATAATTGCACTTAGTAAAAAATTTTTATGACGGGGTGAAAAGTTTGAGCGGTACAAAAGAAATTCCACAAGTTTCAGATATGGAAATTGAACTCTTGGGAATGCTACTTTTGAAGGAAGGCGCGGCAATTCCTACCGTCACTTCAATTTTGAAGGCTGAAGATTTTTTCCACGTCGAACACCAAATTATTTTCAATACGATAATCAGCTTGTACGTTCGCAAAATTACGCCGAATATTTTATCGCTGATTGAAGAATTGCGCCGCAATAATGACCTTGACAAAGTCGGCTTAAACATTGTTCTTTCTCTTGGTGACAATGCCTACACGACGGCTTATGCTGAACCCTACGCGCAGAAAATTAAAGAAAAATCTTTACTTCGCCAGCTGATTGAATCGGGGGAAGAAATTGTTGCTGAAGCTTACGACGATAAAAAACCTGTTGAAGAAATTTTAGATAATGCCGAAAGAAAAATTTTCAGCGTGACGGCGAAAAGTGGCGGTACGGAAATGGAAATTATCCAGCCAATACTTAAGCGTTCGTTTGAAAAAATTCAGCTTGCCATTGAAAATAAGGGATTGCCGACAGGAGTTTCAAGCGGCTTTTCAGATTTTGACCACGCTACAAGCGGCTTGCAGAAGTCCGATTTAATTTTAATTGCGGCGCGTCCGTCAATGGGCAAAACTGCGTTGGCGTTGAACATTGCGCTGAATGCGGCGTTGAAAAATAAGACCGTAGCAATTTTTTCTTTGGAGATGAGCAAGGAACAGATTGGGCATCGTCTTTTGAGTGCGAATAGCGGCGTTGATTCGCAGAAGTTGAACACGGGCAACCTTAGCGAAGATGAAATTGTTGACGTGGCAAGCGCGGTTGACAGACTTTCAGCCATAAAACTTTTTATCGACGATACGGCGGCAATTTCCGTTTTAGAATTGCGGTCGAAGGCGCGGCGGCTGAAAACTGAACGCGGGCTTGATTTAATCATCATCGATTATCTTCAACTTATGCAGGGCAGAGCTGGTAAGGGCGGCGAAGTTAATCGGCAACAGGAAATTTCTGAAATTTCGCGTAGTCTAAAGGCGCTTGCACGTGAATTGCAAATCCCAGTTGTAGCGTTGAGCCAGCTTTCAAGAAATGTTGAACTCCGCGCAGATAAACGCCCATTGCTTAGCGATTTAAGGGAGTCTGGCTCACTTGAACAGGACGCTGATATTGTAATTTTTCTTTACCGTGAAGAATATTATAATCGCGAAACGGAAGACGTAAATTTAGCGGAAGTTATTATCGCGAAAAATCGTAATGGTCCAACGGCGTCAATGAAGTTGCAGTTTACAAAAGAATGTATGCGATTCGGCGATTTAACCTACATTGAAGAATAAAAAATTCTTCATTCTTCATTCTTAATTCTTAATTAAAATAAAGGGGTGATTAACTTTGATAAAAAAATTTTTAATACCGTTCACAGCAATTTTAATTTTATGTGCGTCCGTAAGTGCCGCGCCAAAAAATTCTACGCCGAATACTCCACCGCGCCTTTTAATTGCCGAAATTACAAACTACAGCGTCAACGATTTAAAGCCTGAAGTTGTAGATAATTTTTACAGCATACTTGCCGACGTTTTGAAGGAGGATTTTAACGTCGAATCGCGGCGGCTTATCGCGAACATTGGCGGCGAACCTATTAGCAACGTGGAAATTTTCCCTACCATTCATATGAACGCAATTATTCACGGTCCATTTTACCGTTACGAAACGTCTAACGTTACGCTGAAAAATTACGCTGATTCGATTTTAGGTAAACAGCGCGGCAAATCTACTGCTAAAAAAAATGACGGAAAGGCGTACAGGTTGAGTACGTCGCTGATTTCTGACGCTAAACAGATTGGCGCGATTTATGGCGTTGACTACCTTTTATTCTGCAATATTCGTGATATTGACGCTTGGCGCAAAATTGGCGGTGCTTACGGCGCGAATCCTACGACGAAAAATCTTGACGATAAAAAAATTCAAGTCGACATTGATTATTACCTTGTCGAAGTAAAAACTGGTAAAGTTTTTGCTGGGCAAATTTCCGATAAAAAAACTAAGTTGACGAAAAAAATTTTAACTCAACGCTACGGTGCAAAGTACACCGTCAATAATATGTTGAATTACCTTTTGACGGAGCAAGCCTTGAAGATTGAAAAAAATATTTTCGACAAAGGCTTTAAAGCGCTTGCCGCGTAAATTTTTTGAAAGGTTGATTTTATGAACGAAGATTTATTAAT
>JAFSUE010000156.1 GCA_017445435.1 Selenomonadaceae bacterium
ACTTTTCAATAATTTCAGCAATTCACCGCGTCCCATTTGTTGCGACTATCCAACGTTGCAGAGGCGCTGGGAAATGCCGCTACTTACCATAATTTTTTTCCCCACTACTCACTACTCACTACTGACTACTGACTACTGACTAAATAAGGTGATTAAAATGTTTAAGCGAATCATTAAATTAGCGCTAACAATATTTTTATCGTTATGCTTATCGACGGTTTACGCGGCAACGCCTAAGTACAGCGCCGATAAAGCCGTTTTAGCCTACGCGGAAATGTACACTTACGGCACGTCGGAAAATGTTGCGGCGACTGGTCTTCCTCAAGAATTTTCTGATGAAATTAAAAAGCGTATGCAAAACCATTTAATGCTGTCTTTCAAAAATTACCCGCTCAATCCTGAAAATTTTGCAAAGGTTCAAACTGCATTTGTCGAAAAACTTCAAGACGTTATAAAAATTTCTACGCGGCTGAAAGTTGACGACGCGAAAAATCCTGTCGTCGAAGTGACGGCGAATCACATTGACCAAAAAGCTGTTGACGCCTTGAAGGAAAAAGATAGCGAATTTATGACGCTTGACGTTATGCGACACATCAGCGAACCGTTGGAGTTGGCGACGGACGGACAATTTCAAGATATTGCTGTAAAATCCATTCTTGGACTTATCGCGGAACTTCCCGTGAAAGACGCTACAACTTTTGACGTACCCTGCAAGTTGATTGAAGACGGCGACGAAGCTTACTGGATGCCGCAGGACATTGAATCGCTTAGCAAGTTTATCGATCCTGTTTTCAAGTTAAAAGAGCCAGACCCACAAGCGATTGACAATTTGCTGATACAAATTTTTGGCGGTATGCCAGCGGGTGAAAATCCTGCAGGAAATTCTACGGAGGGCTGAATAAAATTTTATGACGCAAGAAAATCGGCAGGCGTTATCAGATGGATTTCGTGACGGCATACCGATAGGGCTGGGCTACTTCGTCGTAAGTTTTACGTTGGGAATTGTAGCCCGTCAAGTTGGCATGACGCCATTTGAAGGATTTTTGATGAGTCTGCTGAATAACGCCTCTGCTGGTGAGTACGCCGCCTTAGCCGTGATGATAACTGATGCGCCGTACATGGAACTTGCCGTGTTGACGCTGATAGCCAATGCGCGATACGTTTTGATGAGCGCGGTACTTAGTCAAAAGTTTTCGCCTGATACGCCGTTTTATCACAGAATTTTTGTCGGCTTTGACGTGACGGACGAAATTTTTGGAATAGCCGTTGCACGTGAAGGAAAGTTAAATCCATTCTACAATTACGGCGCAATGTTGACGGCACTTCCAGGTTGGTCAATCGGTACGGCAATGGGAATTATCGCAGGAAATATTTTGCCGCTGTCAGCAGTCAGCGCGTTATCAGTTGCGCTTTACGGAATGTTCCTAGCAATAATAATTCCGCCGTCACGAAAAGATAAAGTTGTCGGCGTAGCTGTTATTGCAAGTTTTGCATTAAGTTATTTAGCATCAATTTTTTTCAGCGAAATTTCTAGCGGTACGCGGACAATTATATTGACGATTTTAATTGCAGGAATTGCCGCCGTCGTTAAACCAATTCACGACGATTAAAATTTTTTGGACGAGATGATTTAACATTGTCAATCAAAATAAAAAT
>JAFSUE010000157.1 GCA_017445435.1 Selenomonadaceae bacterium
CATCTTATGAACTACTATTTGAAGCACCGACCTTATAACCGATTAATAAGGCTTTATTTTTATCACCTTCTTATAACTTTTCTTTAGCTGTTGAGTGCCCCCCTAAATTTTTTCGACGCCGAGAGAAATTTTTTCGCCGTTAATATCCCAATTCGTGACGATAGTTGCGGCGTCGTCAAAAATAATTTTGTCGCACAAAGTTATAGCTTGAATTTCAGCCGCGTTGCGTTTAATAATTTCGGCAAGTTTATCGTTGCCCTGCGCGGAAAGTTTTATTCTATCCGTAACCTCAAATTTACTGTCACGACGCATTGTCTGTACCTTGCTGATAATTTCGCGTACAAAGCCTTCCTCAATTAATTCAGGCGTCAACGTCGTCGACAGCGCAATAGCAACATCGTTGTCGTTTTGGCAGTTATAACCTTCGCTCTGTTCGATAGTGACTTCAACATCTTCCGCCGTCAAAATAACTTCGCCGCTTGTCAAGCTAAGTTTAAGTTCGCCAGTCTTATCAAGTGTAGCCTTCGACGCCGCGCCGTTAATCGTAGTCAACGCCGCTTTAATTTCGCCAATCTGTTTACCAACTTTCTTTCCAAGTACGCGGAAATTTGGCTTAAAGGTATACTTCACAAATTCTTCCATATTTGCGCGGAATTCGACGGACTTAACATTCAATTCATCTTCGATAATCTCAACGAAAAATTCAGGCAAAATTTCATTCGCCTTGACGTACATTTTAGCGACAGGTTGACGATTTTTAATATTGGCGGCATTGCGGGCGGCGCGTCCAAGTACAACAATTTTCGTGACAAGCGCCATATTTTTTTCCAATTCAGCGTCAATCAAACTTTCATCAGCCGTCGGATAATCGCAAAGGTGAACACTTTCCCGCGCAGATTTGTCGATACTGCAGACTAAGTTGCGGTAAATATTTTCTGTAATGAACGGTACAAGCGGCGCGGCAATCTTCGCAAAAGTTACTAACGCAGTATAAAGCGTCATGTAAGCATTAATTTTATCCTGCTCCATACCTTTCGCCCAAAAACGCGCACGACTTCTGCGGACGTACCAGTTAGAAAGTTCGTCAACAAAATTTTGCAACGCTTTAGCCGTTTCAGTAACTTTGTAATTCGTCAAGTAATCGTCGACAGTCTTAACAACCGTATTCAAGCGTGATAAACACCACTTATCCATAACGCTAAGTTTATCGTATTCAAGCTGATATTTTGTCGCGTCGAAGTTGTCAATATTTGCGTACAGCACGAAGAAAGCGTAGGTGTTCCACAACGTCCCTAAAAATTTGCGTTGCCCTTCAGTAACTGCCTCATCAGAATATCTTTTCGGCAAGTAAGGCACGCTATTTTCATAAAAGTACCAGCGAATTGCATCGGCGCCGTGTTTTTTCAGCGTTTCCATTGGATCAACCGCGTTGCCTTTGGACTTAGACATTTTCTGCCCGTCTTTGTCCTGCACGTGACCCATGACGATACAATTTTTAAATGACGCTGAATCAAAAAGCAATGTCGAAATTGCAACCAATGAATAAAACCAGCCGCGCGTTTGGTCGACAGCTTCACTGATGAAATCTGCGGGGTAGTGATTCTCAAAAATTTCTTTATTCTCAAATGGATAATGCCATTGCGCGAAAGGCATTGCGCCGCTATCAAACCAACAGTCAATAACTTCAGGTACGCGGTGCATTTCGCCGCCACATTTTGGACAAGGGAAAGTTACGTTGTCAATGTACGGGCGGTGCAGTTCAATATCATCTGGACAATTTTTAGACAAACTTTTTAACTCGTCGATTGAACCGATTGAATGTTGATGACCGCAGGAACATTCCCAAATATTTAACGGCGTCCCCCAGTAACGGTTACGCGAAATTCCCCAATCCTGCACGTGTTCAAGCCAATCACCAAATCTGCCCGTGCCAATCGTCGGCGGCAACCAATTTATTGTAGCGTTATTCTTCAAAAGATTTTCTTTAACCGCCGTCATCTTAATAAACCACGATTCACGCGCATAATAAATCAGCGGTGTATCGCAGCGCCAACAATGCGGATAACTATGTTCAAAGACTGGCGCTTTAAAAAGTTTGCCTGTAACTTTCAAGTCTTTCAAAATAAGCGGGTCAGCGTCTTTAACAAAAGTTCCAGCCCATGAAGTTTCAGCCGTCATATTGCCTTTGCCGTCGACGAACTGAATAAACGGCGTACCATATTTTTTGCAGACGCGGTTATCATCTTCACCGAAGGCGGGCGCACAGTGAACAATGCCTGTACCGTCTTCAGTCGTAACGTAATCGTCGCAAGTCACGAAAAACGCAGGTTTGCCACTTTTTGCAACAATTTCATCAGCGAACGGGTAAAGCGGCTCATACTTTTTAAATTCAAGTTCAGCGCCTTTAAACGTCGCTAAAATATTTTTTTCGCCTTCAACGTCTTCAAAAACTTTTTCGACAAGCGCCGCCGCTAAAATGTATTTAACGCCGTTGACTTCAATTTTCACGTAATCGACATTTGGATTGACGCACAAAACTAAATTTGAAGGCAACGTCCAAGGAGTAGTCGTCCACGCTAAATAATATGCGTCGTCGTCAACTGCCTTGAACTTGACCATTGCTGAACGCTCTTTTAAATCTTTGTAGCCAAGTGAAACTTCATGACTTGAAAGCGGCGTACCACAACGCGGACAGTACGGCACAACTTTATGACCTTTATAAAGTAAATCTTTCTCCCAAATTTTTTTCAGCGCCCACCATTCGGACTCAATATAATAATTTTCGTAGGTAATGTACGGGTCGTCCATATCAGCCCAAAATCCTACGACGCCTGAAAATTCTTCCCACATAGCTTTATATTTCCAGACAGATTCGCGGCACTTTTTGATGAACGGTTCAATGCCATAAGCTTCAATTTGTTCCTTGCCGTTAATGCCGATAAGTTTTTCAACTTCCAATTCGACGGGCAAGCCGTGAGTATCCCAGCCAGCTTTACGCAAAACTTTTTCGCCCTTCATTGAGTGATAGCGCGGGAATAAATCTTTGATGACGCGGGTTAAAACGTGTCCAATATGCGGCTTACCGTTAGCAGTAGGCGGACCGTCATAAAATGTGAAATTTTTGCAACCTTCGCGTTGGTCGATAGCTTTTTGCGCGATATTATTTTCTGCCCAAAAATTTTCAACTTCCTTTTCGCGGCTAGCAAAATTCAAATTCGTATCAACTTTTTTGTACAAAATTTTCACCTCATTAAAATTTTTCATTGTAAGTTGAAAGTTGAAAAAAGATAATTCGCCGATTGTTAAAATTTATCCTGCAATTAATTTAAATCAAAATAGAAAGGGGCGCGTCCTTGTGCTATTCTATTTAATTGAAAATTTTATTTTTAAATTTGAGTTATTCAACGCCGTATAAAAATTGACCAACGAAATTGAGTTTGCTATAATCAATCAGCGAATAAAATTTTGTTGGCGGAGGTGAAAAAATTTTGGCGTATGAAGCAATGTATACAAAAGTTCGACCAAAAACTTTAGCTCAACTTTTGGGACAAGATCACATCACTACAGCTTTAACACGGGCAATTTGCAACGACAGACTTTCACACGCTTATTTATTGGTAGGTACGCGCGGCACGGGCAAAACTTCTACAGCTAGACTTTTGGCTAAGGCTATGAACTGCGAAAAAGTTTTAGCGGCGCAAAAATCTAAGCAACCTTTAGAATCTTTTGAAATTCCCTGCGGAAAATGTCCGTCGTGCTTGTCAATCAATTCATCGCCTGACAACATAGAATTTGACGCGGCGTCCAATCGTTCAGTCGACGACGTACAGCGCCTTTTGTCGACGGCTGGATTAGCTCCCCTGCAGTCACGCGTTAAAACTTATATAATTGACGAAGTGCATATGCTTTCATTCGAGGCTGTCAACTCAATTTTAAAGTTGATTGAAGAGCCGCCGCCGAACGTTGCATTTTTTTTAGCGACGACAGAATTTAACAAAGTTCCGCAAACAATTCGTTCACGCTGTCAAATTTTGAACTTCCATTTAGTTCCCAATGACACCGTTGCAATGTACCTTCAAAAGTTGTCGAAGTCGTTGGGCGTTGAACTTTCAAAAGATGCGGCTAAAAAATTAGCTAGACTTGCCGCAGGTTCAATGCGCGACGCCGTCACGTACTTTGATCAGTGCTACGCTATGGCGGATAAAACTATTTCGCTTGATGACGTGAATAAAAATTTAGGCTTGGTATCTGATTCAGACTTGGACGAAATAATTTTAGCCGTCAAAGATAACAATCGGACTGCGCTGAATGAATCTATTAACCATGCTTTTCGGTCTGGATTGTCAGCAATTTCCATTGCGGAAGCTTTAATTGGGCGTCTTCGCGACGTTGAATTTAATTCGCTGAAAAATCGCCGTGATACTGAATTGAACTTTATCGAAAATTTTTCCGCCGAAATTAGAAAAATTATCGTTGAAATGCAATATTCTGGCGTTCCCGATATAATTTTTGAAATGGCGTTGATGAAACTTGCCGCGCCGAAAATTTCCACTCAAACTGAAATCGTACCTGTTGAAGACGCCGCGCAGATTGAATCGCTTGACGATATTAAACGCTGTCTTAATGAATTGCGTACGGAAATTTCAGATAGGGAAAAAACTTTACGCGCCGCCTTAAATCAAGCTAATGTAGTCAGTTTTGCCAACGATATTTTAACGCTTAGCTTTACTTCAGAGACAGTGTCGGATATGTTCAATGAAAATCGTATGGCGAAATTTGAAGAATATTTTTCAAAGAAACTTAACCGCCCTGTCAAAGTGGCTAAAGTTTTGAACAAAGATTAAAAAATTTTTTATAAAAGTTTTTATTAAGAATGGAGGAATTTTTTAATGGCACAGAATCCTGGATTTAATCTTGGTGAAATTTTGCAACAAGCGCAGGCAATTCAGCAAAGTTTTGAGGCGAACAAGGAAAAACTTAAACAGGAAACTGCAACTGCGACAGTCGGCGGCGGTATGGTGACGGCTACTGTAAATGGTGAAAAGGAAGTCACTGAAGTTAAAATCGCTAAAGAACTTGTTGAGGAAGGCGACGTTTCGGCGATTGAAGATTTAGTTGTCAGCGCAGTCAACGCGGCGAATGTTGAAATTGACAAAAAAATAAACGCCAACATGGCGGCGTTTGCAGGAAATGCACTTGGCGGACTTGCTGGACTTGGTGGCGGCGCTGGCGCTGGTGCAGGTGGACTTGGCGATTTAGCTGGTATGCTCG
Source organism: Selenomonadaceae bacterium (assembly GCA_017445435.1). Lineage (GTDB taxonomy): Bacteria > Bacillota > Negativicutes > Selenomonadales > Selenomonadaceae > Quinella. Next base: position 5,272 of record JAFSUE010000157.1, read on the forward strand.
GCGGCTTACTCGGCGGAGGGAAAAAATAATTAAGAATTAAGAATGTAGAATTAAGAATTTTTTAGTTAGTCAATGGCTCTGTCAACGTTCGTTTCGCTAAAAGTTTTCATATCGTTCAACGCAGACAATGCGGCTTCAGCAATTTCAACGCCGATACATGCAACTTCCCCGTCAAATCCAATTCGCATTCCTGGTTCAAAGTTGTAGTTAATTAACTTCGTGGCGTGAAGTATAAACGGGCGAATCTCTGGACACATTGCCTCAAGGTATCGTGCAATAATTTCAATCGCGCCGCAGTCAACTACAATCAACGTTGAATTGTGCGCGGCGGCAATGAGTGCGCCAATAATCGCGCTTGTAAGGCAACGAAATTTTTTCGGTACAACATTCAAAAAATTTTCTGGCGGTACTTTGAGATCGCCATTTTTTTTGAGTAAAACTTTAGCAAACTTTTCGTCCATCTTATCAAATCGCCAATCGCTCAACTCCGTCATTGCGATAATCGGCATTGAAAAGGAAATTTCTTCCGCTAAGTTCCTGCCAAAATTAAATGCAACGGTCGGGTCTGCCTTCGGATCGACAATTCCCATGAAAATTTTCATTGCGAAAGTTCGCGCCGTCATACTGAAATCCATTGAAACGTTGCGGCGCGTACCTTCAACTTGCGGACGGTACGTCTTTTGCTCTTCAGACGGTGTATTTTCAGAATTAGTGAAGGCAAGCGCGGCGTGTCGTAAATTATTTGTCGGCAAATTTTCATTCGTAATTCCCGCAATTTGTATGGCAATATCTTCAAGCAAGCCTAAACTTTCACGCGGTTTAGTTAAGCTGTCGAAACGTTCGCGGCATTTGTCCATAGCCTTGAAATGAAGTTTTGGCATTGTCTTTAAATAAAAATCGAAAGTACGGTCAGTTGCTTTAATCACTTCTTCGCCGTCATTTTCCATTGACCGTACAAGCATAGGGTACGAACGCGGAATATTATAATCATTGACGCTAAACGGCGGTATAAAACTTTCAAGTCGGCGGTCGTCGCTAATTTGAAAATCCAGTTCGACTTCCTCAACTTTTAAATCGTCGCCAAAATTTGATTCAAGATAATCTTGAAAATCTTCCATATCGTCAAAGTGTCCAATGTCGCCCAAGTCCATACTTTCAAGCAGGTTTGCAATCATTTCGCTTTCGTCAATATCTTTGAAGTCGTCCAAGTCGCCTTCGAAATCCGCAGTAGGTCCGCAGACGTAAATATAAACAATTCTGTCTAAAATGTGCGCGGCGATTGATGAGCCGATAGCCTCACCAAGTGCCAAGTTCAACGTCAAAAGCGGCGGCAAATTAAGATATTGCAACGCGGGAAGGTGTCCAGGTTCCCTGCCAACGTGTGACGCAATAAGATTTTCGCAGACGTTAGGGTTAATTAAATCGGCAAGCAACGCGGCGGCAGTTGAATTAAAGCCGTCTAAAATTACGAGACAATCATTTTTAGCGGCGGCAAGAATTACGCCAGCCATTGCGCCAAATTCAAATCCGCCAACTTTTGACAAAATATCTATGGCATCATTTGGATCGGGATCGTTGACTTTCAACGCTTGACGAATGATTTTAACTTTCTTGTTAAATTTTTTATCGGGAATGTTTGAGCCGCGCCCAGTTAATTTGCGGGGATTTAAAGCTAAAATTGCAGACGTAATTGCAGAAGCAATCGTCGTATTGCCAATGCCCATTTCGCCGATTAAAAAGCAGTTGAAACCAGCTTTAATAGCTTTTTCCGCCAGCTCTTTACCAATTTTGATTGACTTTCTAGCTTGCGCCCGCGTCATGGCAGGACCTTCAGCAATATTTTTCGTGCCGTAAGCAATTTTCCTGTCCACAATGTCGGGCAAGTTTGAAATATCGGCGTCAACTCCAACGTCAACCACAACTAATTCTGAATTGGCGAATTTTGCGAAGGCATTAGCCGCGCCGCCTTTGTCGACTAGATAATTTTTAATCATACTAGCTGTAGTTTTTGGCGGGTACGCGCTGACGTTCATTTTAGCAACGCCGTGATCTGCGCAGAAAATAAATGTACATTTTTTAGTTTGTCCAATGCTACGGTAAAGCGCCGCCATATCTGTAAATGTCATTTGTCGCCCCTCCGAACTAAATTTTTCACAACTTTTTCTCCTGCGTTACGAATTTTTCTTAGCGGAGCAACACGACTTTTTATTTTCGGCTTAATATCGGACTTGCCAAAATCGCCGCGCTTTAGGAAAGTGGATTTAAATTTTTCTGGCTTAAAAAATTTTCGTAAGATGCTAGCAAGTTCATCTGGATTAATATTTTCTGCACAGGTAAAAATATCAGCCGCTACGTAGTGTAAATCGCCGTAAATATGCAAGGCGATGTGACCTTCCATAAACGCGCCGATTATCGAGCAACGTTCGCCGTCATATTTTTCAGACGTGAGGGCAGGTTCTTCACCTAGTGTTTCCTGTAAAAGTTTTTTTATTTCGTCAACGTTCGCCATTTGTTTGGCGCTACAGTTATATAAATCTAAAGTCAGTTGTCTTGATAAAATTTCCATACAAATCCCCTGTATATTAGCTTTTAGGAAAATAATTCTGCATTCTTAATTCTTAATTCTTAATTCAATTAGTCTGCTGGTAATAAAATTATGTTGACTGGCAAATTTGACGCGCCTGGCGGTGAATATTCAAAGCGAACTTTGCCGCTGTACGTTCCCAATTCGCTAAGTTCAAGTTGTGAAGTGAAAACGGCGTCCCCTTCCTCACGTAATTTTTTCAACGACGCTGGCTCATTAACTTTCTTGTCGCCAAAAAAAATTTTACCTTGTGGCGTTAAAATTGTGCCAGTTTTGCTACCGTGATAATAACGCATTGCGCCCGCGTAATAGCCACCAAGCGGCGATAAGCAAAAACGCGTTGCAGCCTTCGTGCGAAATTCCAACGTATAATGTACGCCGTAGTTGCCATAGTTTACAACTTCTTCGCCGTCCGTCGCGTCAATGCCACGTTTGAAAATATCCGTCACGTTGTCGCCAATCTTAACGTAACCAATGCCGTCAGCCGCTGGATTGTAAATCCGCCGAAGTCTAATTGTACGGTTCATCCGCTTGAAAGTTCCGCGCAGTTTGTGTTCATCTTTCGGCAAAATCGTAGCGGCATTTAAAAATTTTATTGGGTCAGAATTGTGCGGGTACATCATCACGTAAATTTTCACTGGACCTAGTGTCGTGAAATCGTAAACGCCGTAAATCAAATGCCCTGCGTTAATCGTGACGTTATCCATTTCGGCTTGAAAAAGTTTGCGTTCGCCTTCAGCAAGTTTAATCGTGTCATGAAAATTATTCTGCATATAAATTAACTGCGTCGCCTTGCCAACGGACAAAAAATTATCGTCGGGCAGTGCAAAGCCGCCGCGCGTAATTTCAATTTTATTTTCAGCAGGATAAACATTTTCAACGATAACCGCTAACTTTTTCTTGACGCCCGTGTCATTCAAATGATAAAACAAAATCCGTGCGTCGCCGCTAACCGTGTCGGTGTACAAAATGCCGTTGCGCTTTACGTACTCGGGACTGTCAGAAAAAATTAG
>JAFSUE010000015.1 GCA_017445435.1 Selenomonadaceae bacterium
TGCAAAGTTAAAGCTAAAGACGTTGGCAACAGTCAAGTTTTCAAATCTGGTATCGTCGCGCTTGTTTCAGTTTACGGCGTCGCTTGGATGGCGAATACATATTTTTCGGCGCATATGACAATTTTGAGTGACTTTTTAAAAACGGCAGTCGGAACTTATCCGTGGGCATTTGCACTTATCGCCTTTTTCACGTCGAAGTTAGTTAATTCACAAGCGGCAGCTATCGCGATTGTATTTCCACTTGGACTGCAAGCGGGCATGGATCCAGTAATTTTAATGTCATTCATCAGCGCATGTTACGGCTACTTCTTCCTGCCAACTTATCCGTCAGACTTGGCTTGTATCGGCTTTGACCGTTCAGGCACAACGAAAATCGGTAAATACATTTTGAATCACAGTTTCATGATTCCTGGACTTATCGGCGTTATCAGCGGTTGTTGCGTAGGTTTCGTAATGGCGCACATTGTTTTATAATGATTTTAAAATTAAAAAATTTTAATGATTTAATAGCGTTTCAAAATCTCGTAGCAGGTATTTCTCTGCGCGGGAATTTTTTTTGCGCCGCTAATCAAATTCACCATTTTATTTTTTGACATTTCAAAAGCAGTTCCCGCCGCACGTACAACATTTTCTTCAAGCATAATACTTCCCAAGTCGTCCGCGCCAAATGTTAAAGTAAGCTGACCGATTTTTTCACCTTGCGTGACCCATGAACCTTGAATGTGATCGACGTTATCAAGGAAAATTCGCGTGACGGCTAAAGTTTTCATATAATCCCACGAATTTATTTTTTCGCCACCCAAAATTGTATTTTTCGGCTGATAAGTCCACGTAATGAAGGCGCGAAAGCCGCCAGTTTCATCTTGAAGTTCACGAATTTTTTTCATATGTTCGACACGTTGAGAAAAACTTTCGCCGAATCCAATAACCAATGTCGCCGTAGTCTTCATACCGATTGAATGCGCAGTTTTCATAACGTTCAGCCAATTGTCCGTCATAATTTTTTTTGGAGAAATTTTTTGTCTAACTTCGTCCACTAAAATTTCAGCGCCGCCGCCTGGCAAACTGTCAAGCCCTGCCGCTTGCAAACGTTTCAACGTATCCAAAATTGAAATGCCTGCAATCTGCGCGAAGTGTAAAATTTCAGTCGCCGTGAAAGAATGAATCGTCACGTTAAAATTTTTCTTAATGCTACGCAACATTTCTTCGTAGTAACTAAACGGCAAATCGGGATGCAAGCCGCCTTGAATCATAACTTGCGTTCCGCCAGCGTCCACCGTCTCACGAACTTTTTCTAAAATTTCTTCGTGACTCAAAACGTACGCATCCTTATGATTTTTCCGCCGCCAAAATGCGCAAAACTTACATTCATTCTTGCAGACGTTAGTATAGTTAATATTTCTGTCAATGATGAAAGTTTTAACGTCGCCGAATTTTTCGCGGCAAATTTTATCAGCCGTCTTGCCGAGTTCCAGTAAATCGCCGTGCGTCAAAAGTTCAACGCCTTCATCAAAATTTATCCTTGTCATTTTCATTTCCTCCATTGCAAAATTAATGGAAATGCCAGCAAAATTTTTACCCATAAAAAATATTTTTTTATTCAAGAAATTTTCATAGACAAAAAACAAATTAGCTGTTATAATTTTCTCAAATATAGTAGCTGATTTGTGTCGCGGGTGTGGTGGAATTGGCAGACACGCTGGACTTAGAATCCAGTGTCTTAGGACGTGTGGGTTCAAATCCCATCATCCGCACCAATCTTCATAGATATAAAGGAACACTTGACGATAAATCAAGTGTTCTTTTTAATTAATCTACTTCACAAATTTTAAATCGAAAAAATTATTTCTCCGTATCAATAAGTTCCTGCCGCAATTTTTCCAACTCCGCAAGTGTTTCTTCACGTTCTTCAGGCGTCAAGCTGTTAATATCTTCTTCGGTTAAAGACGCTATTGTATTTTCAAAATCTTGAACAATCTGCATTAAACTTTTTTCAAGCAAGCGCCCGTGTAGCGAAGTTGGATCTTCCTCCATGTAACCATCAATTACCGTGTCTAAATCTTCCATTTGCTTTAACATTTCGCTAAATTTATCATCGGCGCTCGGCTCAACTTCATTTTCAGTTGCCGCCGTGACAGGAAATTTTTTCATACGAATAAATTTATTCCGCCAATGCCGCCTGTCGAAATCGTCAAGCAATTCGCCAACATTTTGATAACGATTAGTAGGATCAATCTTCGTGCAACGCTCCAAAATTTTTTCCAGCCAGCCAGAATAATTTTTGCCCAAAAGCCGCTTAACCGTCACGCCTAAAGAATAAATGTCACTGCGTTCGTCAGTCTGTCCAAAACCGTACTGTTCAGGCGGCGCATAACCGCGCGTTCCTAAAAATTCCGTGTCAGTTTCATTGCCTTCCTTGACGACCCGCGAAATGCTAAAGTCAATCAGTCTGATGACGTTATCGCGCGTCAACATAATATTCGACGGCTTAATATCGCGGTGAATAATATTTTGCGCGTGAAGTTCCTGCAGACATTCGCAAAGTTGCCGCATAATCTGCGCGGCTAAATCTTCGTGAAAAAATTCTTCGTACAATAAAATTTCTGCCAACGTCCGACCGCTTACATATTCTTCGACGACAAGAAAATTTTCATCTTCTTCAATCATACGAAAAATTTCAGGAATGTAGCGGCTTTTAATCTTTCGCAACCTTTGATAAACATCTGCGCTATTAAGTTGCCTTTGTTTCATAACGCAAACTTGCTTGCCGACTCTATCGTAGACGAGCTGAACGTTGCCACTTTCGCCAGTCTTTAAAATGTCAATCGGCTTGTAAAAATTTTTTGGTAAAATCATTTCGTACTTTCACTTCCTTAAAAAACGTGATAGAATTTTACCACAAATTGGAGGGATTTTTTTATGCAAAATAAAAATACTGAAGAACTTTTTAACAATTTGAAAAGAGACCCTGACGTTGAACAGTTTATCGCGAACAATCAGAATGAATTTTCTGAACCGCTGCACGTTTACTTGACAAAACTTTTGAAGGAAAAAAATTTGACGAAAAAATTTTTGTACGAAGAATTAAACTGCCAGCCTGCGCACATTTACCATATTTTTTCTGGTACAAAAAAGCCGTCACGTGAAAGATTAGTTGCAATTTCCCGCGCTATGAAGTTAAATTTGCAAGAAACGCAGTATCTTTTACGTTACGGCGGCTACGGAATTTTATATCCGCGCAATCCGTGGGACGCCGTCGTTATTTCGTCGATTGAACATAATCTTTCCGTCGCTGATATGAATGAACTTTTGCGGCAGTTGGGAGAACTTCCAATTTTCAATGAAGAATAATTTTTGACGAAGAAATTTTTTTATGAAGAAAATTTTGTGACGAAGAATTTTAATAGGAAATTAGCTGATGAAAAAATTTTTGACACTAGGAATTGAAACGAGTTGTGACGAAACGGCGGCGGCAGTACTTAGCGGCGGACGTGAAATTTTGTCCAACGTCATTTCAACGCAAATTCCCATTCACCAAAAATTTGGCGGCGTCGTACCTGAAATTGCGTCGCGTCGTCATATCGTAAACATTATGCCCGTGATTGATGAGGCAATTACTAAAGCTGGCGTCGAACTTCACGAAATAAATCAAATTGCCGTGACGTATGGTCCAGGACTTGTAGGCGCGTTGCTTGTCGGTGTATCTGCCGCGAAAACTTTAGCATTTGCGCTAAAAATTCCGTTAATCGCCGTGAATCATTTGGAAGGTCACATCTTCGCAAACTTTTTAAGTGCGCCGAATCTTGAGCCGCCATTTTTAGCGCTTGTAGTTTCTGGCGGTCACAGTTCGCTGATTAAGATGACGAACTATAACGACTTTGAATTGATTGGGCAGACGCGCGATGATGCTGCAGGTGAGGCATTCGATAAAATTGCCCGCGTGATGAATTTGCCGTATCCTGGCGGTCCGCAGATTGATAAACTTGCTAAGGAAGGCAATTCAACTGCGATTGACTTTCCACGCGCTAAAGTTTCCGACTTTGACTTTAGTTTTAGCGGCTTGAAATCTGCCGTGCTGAATTATTTGAACACCGCGCAGATGAAAGGCGAAGAAATTAACAAAGCTGACGTTGCGGCAAGTTTTCAAAAGGCAGTTATCGATTCGCTTGTTGACAAGACGATTGACGCCGCCGAAAAATTTCAGCTGAATAAAATTGTTTTAGCTGGTGGAGTTGCGGCAAATTCTTCACTGGAAGGAAATCTGCGCGGACTATGTGAAAGTCACGGACTGAAATTTTTTTACCCGTCGAAAATTCTTTGTACGGACAACGCGGCAATGATAGCTTGTCGCGGCTACTATCAATCGTTGGTAAAAGATTTTGCGCCAATGACTTTAAACGCCATTCCAAACTTAGGGCTTTAATTTGACTGATTTAGAAATGTACACTGAAAAATATTTATCTTCTATGAAATATTGTCAATGAAAATGACGCAATCGTAAGCTACAGTTTGATTTTTATTTGCCTTTGAAAAAATTTTAATATGATGTAAAAATTAACGTTACCGTAAATCCACTCTGGTAGCAGAGGGGAGTTGACGTAAATGGACGCATTATTCGCGTTGATAATAAGTTGTCGGCGGGAATGTTTTGTCGCACATTTTGAATAAGATCGTCGACAAATACTTCTTTGAAGATGACGACAATAACGAAACGCGGTAGCGCTTAACTAGCGCCTGTGACGTTATAGACATATAATTCGCGTTTAAGTTTATATCTTAATGAAGAAATATTAGCATAAAAAAAGTTTTGGCAAGAAATTTTTATGAAATAATATTATGAGCGAATTGCAGTAATAAGTTGCATAGATATTATTCGGCAGAATTAAATTTAAACAAAAAGCAATCCTCAGCTGTGGCATAATGAAGAATTTTTTGTGGTAAAGTATTTGCCCTTAGGAATAAATCTGCGAAAAA